>JAEWKL010000026.1 GCA_023386115.1 Pseudomonadota bacterium | reverse complement strand
GGCCGGAAGGAACCTTCCGGCCAGCGCGTCAGGCGGCGATCAGCCCGCCCATCCGGGCGACCCGGCCGAGATGGTGGTCGGCATCGCCGAAAAGCTGGTCGATCATCGTGACCCGCTTGAAGTAGTGGCCGACGCTGTACTCCATCGTCACGCCGACGCCGCCATGGAGTTGCACCGCGCCCTGGCCGACGATGCGACCGGAGCGGCCGATCTGCACCTTGGCGCCGGCGATGGCGCGGGCGCGCTCCTCCGCGTCGTCCTCGCCCGCCATCATGGTGGCGAGGAAGGCCATCGAGCGGGCCTGCTCGAGCGCGATGAACATGTCGGCGGCCCGGTGCTGGAGCACCTGGAACGAGCCGATCGTCACGCCGAACTGCTTGCGGGTCTTCAGGTACTCGACCGTCAGCTTGTGCATCCGGTCCATCGCCCCGACCGCCTCGGCGCAGAGCGCGGCGATGGCCTCGTCGGTGACCCGCTCGATCACCGGCAGGGAGCCTGCGGGATCGCCGATCACCGCGTCGACCCCGACCCGGACCGAGGACAGCGAGACCTCGGCCGCCCGCATCCCATCCTGGGTCGGGTAGCCGCGGCGCGACACGCCCTCCGCATTGGCCTCGACCAGGAACAGGCCGATCCCGTCGCGGTCGCGCCGGGACCCGCCGGTGCGGGCCGAGACGATCAGCCGGTCGGCGCTGTCGCCGTGCAGGACGAGCGACTTCTCGCCCTCCAGCACCCATCCGTCGCCATCGCGGCGCGCCGTGACCCCGACGTCGTTGAGGTCGTAGCGGGCCTGGCGCTCGGTGTGAGCGAAGGCGTAGCGGGTCTCGCCGGCGATCAGGCCGGGCAGGAACGAAGCGCGCTGCTCAGGCGTCGCGGCGTGGCGCAGCACGCCGCCGGCGAGCACGACCGTGGCGAGGTAGGGTTCGAGGGCGAGCGCGCCGCCGAAGGCCTCCATGACGATCATCGTCTCGACCGGCCCGCCGCCGATGCCGCCATCCTCCTCCGAGAACGGCACCGCGAGCAGGCCCTGCTCGGCGTAAGATCCCCACATCGCCTTCGAGAAGCCCTCGGGCTCCTTGCCGTGGCGCTTGCGGGATTCGAAATCGTACCGGTCGGCGAGGAGCCGCTCGACGCTGTCCTTGAGGAGGCGCTGCTCCTCGCTCAGATCGAAATCCATCGACGTGTGTTCCTGGTCGTCGGGTGCTGCCGCGGAGCGGCTGGTTCATCTGACACGACCCCTTTCCCGGACGACTGAAGCGAAGCGGAAGGAGATCCGGGATCCAGCATAAGAAGTGCCGCGGAGCGGCTCTGCATGTTGCACCGCTGCAGACAGGCGGTCGCTTCGCGAGCTCTTGTGCTGGTTCCCGGGTCGCATTCCGCTGGCGCTGCATGCGCCCGGGAAAGGGCGCCGTGGGAATCGAAACCCTGAGGCTACAGCCCCAGGATCGCCTTCGCGATGATGTTCTTCTGGATCTCGTTCGAGCCGCCGTAGATCGAGATCTTGCGCCAGTTGAAGTAGGTCGGCGCGGCCGGGCCCGCCCAGTCGGGGCCGACCGGCGGCTCGTTGCTCAAGGACTCGTCGCCCTCGTCCTCCGGCACGAAGGGCAGCGCGTAGGGCCCGACGACTTCCAGCAGCAGCTCGGTCGTCGCCTGCTGGATCTCCGAGCCCTTGATCTTGAGGATCGAGGAGGCCGGATCGGGCTTGCCCTTCTCGCGGGTGCGCTCGGCGGCGACGACGCGCAGCTGCGTCATCTCCAGGGCCTTCAGCTCGATCTCGAGCGCCGCCAGCTTCTCGCGGAAGCGCGGGTTCTCCAGGATCGGCGTGTCGCCGACCCGCTCGAGCGCTGCCAGCTCCTTCAGGCGCCGGATGCGCTGCTTCGAGACGCCGACGCGGGCGATGTTGGTGCGCTCGTTGCCGAGCAGGAACTTGGCGTAGTCCCAGCCCTTGTTCTCCTGGCCGACCAGGTTCTCGACCGGCACCTTGACGTCGTCGAAGAAGACCTCGTTGACCTCGTGCCCGCCGTCGATGGTCTGGATCGGCCGCACGGTGATGCCCGGCGTCTTCATGTCGACGAGCAGGAAGCTGATGCCCTCCTGCTTCTTCACGGTCGCGTCGGTGCGCACGAGGCAGAAGATCCAGTCGGCGTGCTGGCCGAGCGTGGTCCAGGTCTTCTGGCCGTTGACGACGTAGTGGTCGCCCTCGCGGACCGCCTTGGTCTTGAGCGAGGCGAGGTCGGAGCCCGAGCCCGGCTCGGAGAAGCCCTGGCACCACCAATCGTCGAGGTTGGCGATGCGGGGCAGGAAGTGCTTCTTCTGCGCCTCGTTGCCGAACTGCGCGATCACCGGCCCGACCATGTAGACGCCGAATTGCAGCGGCGACGGCGCCGGGAAGCTCTGGAGCTCGTCGAGGAAGATGTACTGGCGCACCGGGTCCCAGCCGGTGCCGCCCCACTCGACGGGCCAGTTCGGCACCGCCCAGCCCTTCTTGTTGAGGATCTTCTGCCAGGTGACGATGTCGTCCTTCGACGGGTGGCGCCCGTCGACGAGCTTCTGGCGGATCTCCTGCGGCAGGTTCTCCTGGAAGAAGGTGCGGACTTCCTGGCGGAAGGCGCGCTCCTCGGGGGTGAAGCGAAGGTCCATGGGGGTGCCTCCTGACGAGGTTGTTGTCTTGAATTCTGGCTCGCCGCTCTTCCCCTCCCCCTCTGCGGGGGAGGGTGCCCCACGGCGAGTGCGAAGCACTCGTGCGTGGGGCGGGAGAGGGGACGCCGCTTCCGGACAAGGCGGAACCGTTCTGAAGGGCGGCCCCCTGGATCGGCGTCGCGGTCCCCTCTCGGCGGGACTTCGTCCCGCTGCGCCCGCTCCGCGGGCCACCCTCCCCCGCGGAGGGGGGAGGGTTCACGCACGCTCACGTAGGGTTTAAAGGTCCTTGAAGCCCTTGCCCTCGGCGGCCAGCTTTTCCAGCAAGGCCGACGGCCTGAAAGCGTCGCCGTACTCGGCCTCGTAGGCGCGCAGGCGCTCCAGCACCTTCGGCAGCCCGATCGTGTCGGCCCAGAACATCGGGCCGCCGCGATAGACCGGCCAGCCGTAGCCGTTGATCCATACGATATCGATGTCCGAGGCCCGGATCGCCTTGCCCTCTTCGAGGATCTTCGCGCCCTCGTTGACCATCGGGTAGAGGGTGCGCTCCAGGATCTCCTGGTCGGTGGCGTCCCGGCGCTTGACGCCCTGGCGCTCGGCGACCTTGGCGATGATCTCCTCGGTCACGGGCGAAGGCGTCGCCTTGCGCCTGGCGTCGTAGTCGTAGAAGCCGGCGCCCGTCTTCTGGCCGCGCCGGTCCTGCTCGCAGAGCAGGTCGCGCACGGTCTCCGACTTGTTGGTCTCCCGGCTCCAGCCGATGTCGAGGCCGGCGAGGTCGCTCATCGTGAACGGGCCCATCGGCAGGCCGAACTCGTAGATCACCCGGTCGACGTCCCAGGGGGTGACGCCCTCCAGGATCAGCCGGTTGGCCTCGCGCTGGCGCTGCGCCAGCATCCGGTTGCCGACGAAGCCGTGGCAGACGCCGACCAGCACCGGGATCTTGCCGATCTTCCGGCCGATCTGCATCGCGGTGGCGATGACGTCCTTCGCGGTCCTCTCGCCGCGCACCACCTCCAGCAGCCGCATGACGTTGGCCGGCGAGAAGAAATGCATGCCGATCACGTCGGCCGGCCGGCTCGTCATCGCGGCGATGGCGTCGATGTCGAGATAGGAGGTGTTGGAGGCCAGGATCGCGCCGGGCTTGGCGATCTTGTCCAGCTTGGAAAAGATCTCCTTCTTGATGCCCATATCCTCGAACACGGCCTCGATGATGAGGTCGCACTCGGCGAGTTTTTCGAGTTCCAGGGTATCCGAGAGAAGGCCCATCCGGGTCTCGACGTCCTCCGGCTTGAGCCGGCCCTTCTTGGCGGTGTTCTCGTAGTTGGTGCGGATGGTCTTGAGGCCGCGGTCCAGCGCCTCGCGCTTCGTCTCGACGATCGTCACCGGGATGCCGGCGTTCAGGAAATTCATCGAGATGCCGCCGCCCATCGTGCCGGCGCCGATGACGCCGACGCGGGCGATGGGGCGGGCGGGCGTGTCGTCCGGCACGTCCGGGATCTTGGCCGCCTGGCGCTCGGCGAAGAACACGTAGCGCTGCGCCGCCGACTGCGTACCCGAGACGAGTTTTTGAAATTGCGCGCGCTCGAAGGCCAGCCCCTCGTCGAAGGGCAGCCGGCAGGCGGCCTCGACGCAGGCGATGCAGGCCTCGGGCGCCTCGAAGCCGCGGGTCTTGCGGGCATTCTCATCGCGAAACGCCGCGAACAGGCCTGGATCGTCGCGTCCCTCGGCGATCTTGTCGTCGCGGTCGCGGATCTTGGTGAGGGGACGGCCCTCGGTCGCGACGCGCTCGGCGAAGGCGATCGCCTGGGCGCGAAGCCCGTCCTCCGGCGCCAGCTCGTCGATCAGCCCCATGCCGGCCGCCGCCTTGGCGCCGACCGGCGAGCCGCCGACGATCACCTCGAGCGCCTTGCGCGGACCGACCACTCGCGGCAGGCGCTGGGTGCCGCCCGCGCCCGGCAGGATGCCGAGTTTGACCTCCGGCAGGCCGACCTTGGCTGACGGCACCGCCACCCGGTAGTGGCAGGCGAGCGCGGTCTCGAGCCCGCCGCCGAGCGCGTTGCCGTGGATCGCCGCCACCACGGGTTTCGATGACGCCTCGATCCGGTTGAGGAGGTCGGGCAGGCTGATGCCGCTCTGCGGCTTGCCGAACTCGGTGATGTCGGCCCCGGCCGAGAACATCCGGCCGCCGCCGATCAGCACGATCGCCTTGACGGCGGGATCGGCCTCCACGGCCTCGAAAGCCGCCAGGATGCCCTGGCGGAGCGCCGTCCCCAGCGCGTTCACCGGGCCGGATTGCAGCGTCAGCACCGCGACCGCGCCCTCGCGGGCCGTCGAGACCACATTGTCGTTGGTCGGCATCGCTTTGATCGGGGTACCTTGGGCGTTGGAATCTTGCGCCATATCCCAGAAAATCCCTCTGCCGGCTTCCTCCGGGCGCCTCTTGCCGGGCGCCGTCACGAGCCGGAATGTGGCAGGATCAGTAGATCTCGAACAGGCCCGCGGCGCCCATGCCGCCGCCGACGCACATCGTCACGACGCCGTACTTGGCGCCGCGGCGGCGGCCTTCCAGCAGGATGTGCCCGGTCATCCGCGCTCCCGACATCCCGTAGGGATGGCCGATCGAGATCGCGCCGCCATTGACGTTCAGGCGCTCGTCCGGGATGCCGAGCCGGTCGCGGCAATAGAGCACCTGGCTGGCGAAGGCCTCGTTCAGCTCCCACAGGTCGATGTCCTCGACCTTCAACCCGTGCTGCTTGAGGAGCTTCGGCACCGCGAAGACCGGGCCGATGCCCATCTCGTCCGGGTTGCAGCCGGCCACCGCCATGCCCCGGTAGGCGCCGAGGGGCTTCAAGCCGCGGCGCTCGGCCTCGCGCGCCTCCATCAGCACGACCGCCGCCGCCCCGTCCGAGAGCTGGCTGGCATTGCCGGCGGTGATGAACTGCCCTTCCTTGACGCGCTGGCCGTCCTTGAACACGGGTTTCAGGCCCTGGAGATCCTCGGCCTTCGTCTGCGGCCGGTTGCCCTCGTCCTGGGAGAGCGTGACCTCCTTGTGCGAGACCGCGCCGGTCGCCTTGTCGACGACGGCCATGCGGGCGGTCATCGGCACGATCTCGTCGGCGAACTTGTTCTCGCTCTGAGCCCGGGCGGTGCGCTGCTGCGACCGCAGGGCGTAAGCATCCTGCGCCTCGCGGCCGATCTGGTAGCGCTCCGCCACGTTCTCGGCGGTCTCGATCATCGTCATGTAGATCGCCGGCACGCGCTCGACGAGCCACGGATCCTGGCCGCGGAAGCGGTTGATCTTGTCGTTCTGCACGAGCGAGATCGATTCGAGGCCGCCGCCGACCGCGACGTCGAGCCCGTCGGTGATGATCTCCTTGGCGGCGGTGGCGATCGCCATCAGGCCCGAGGCGCATTGCCGGTCGAGGCTCATGCCGGCCACCGTCTCGGGCAGCCCGGCGCGCAAAGCCGCCTGGCGGGCGACGTTGCCGCCGGTCGAGCCCTGCTGGAGCGCCGCGCCCATCACCACGTCGCCGATCTCGGCCGGGTCGATGCCGGCGCGCTGGACCGCGTGCGCGATGGCGTGGGCGCCGAGCGCCTGGCCTTGCGTGTCGTTGAACGCGCCCCGGTAGGCCTTGCCGATGGGGGTGCGCGCGGTGGCGACGATGACGGCTTCCCGCATCTTGAGGTGTCCTCCCACGATCCCGTCCGCCGCTCTTCCCGGCGGGGCGGGCTTCTGCCGCATTATCGGGGATTGGGTATGGAGCCGCAAGGGCCTCGGAAACCCGGATTCGGACAGGGGGTATCCCCCCGCTCCGCCCTCCCCACGGCCGCGTTTTCGAAAACACGGCTTGCTTAATCGCCATACGGGGCTAAGGTCGGCGCAAAAGCAAGGCCTGTTTTGCCAAGGGCCCTTCCGGGAGGATGCTCATGCAGACGCCGCTCTTCGACCTCGCCGGCCGCGTCGCCATCGTCACCGGCTCGTCGCGCGGCATCGGCCGTGCCATCGCCGAGCGCCTGGCCGAGCACGGCGCGAAGGTCGTCATCTCCTCGCGCAAGGAGGAGGCCTGCGCGCCGGTCGCCGAGGCGATCAACGCCCGCCACGGCGAGGAGCGGGCTCATGTGATCCCGGCCAGCATCTCGTCGAAGCCCGACCTCGAGCGCCTGGCGAAGGGCACCGAGGACCGCTTCGGCCGCATCGACGTCGTGGTCTGCAACGCCGCCTCGAACCCGTATTACGGGCCGATGAGCGGCATCTCGGACGACCAGTTCCGCAAGATCCTCGACAACAACGTGATCGCCAGCCATTGGCTGATCGGCTTCTGCGCGCCGGGCATGATCGCCCGGAAGGACGGGTCGATCATCCTGGTCTCGTCGGTGGGGGGCCTGAAGGGCTCAGGCGTGATCGGCGCCTACAACGTCTCGAAGGCGGCGGATTTCCAGCTCGCCCGCAACCTCGCAGTCGAGCTGGGCCCCCACAACGTGCGGGTCAACTGCATCGCGCCCGGCCTGATCCAGACCGACTTCGCCCGCGCCCTGTGGGAGGACCCGAAGTCCCGCGCCGCCTATACGGCGCGCACGCCGCTCGCCCGCATCGGCCAGCCCGACGAGATCGCCGGCGCGGCGGTGTTCCTGGCGAGCCCGGCCGGCGCCTTCATGACCGGCCAGAGCATCGTGATCGACGGCGGGCAGACCATCACATGAGGCCTTGCACATGAGGCCTTGCACCCGACCGTCGCCCAGTTGCCCGCCTCCCGAGAGCCCCCAGTCACGAGCCCGCCGATGACCGAGCCGTCCGCCGCGACGACGCCCGAACCCCCGACAGCCTGGCCGGCGATCTCCCTCGCCGAAGCGACCGCGCGGCTGACCGCGCCCGGCTCTCCCTTCGCGGTCGGCGAGATCTCGATCCGCGGCGTGCCGACCCGCATCTGGGCCAACGCGCCGCTCACCCTGCGCGACATCTTCGTCGCCGGGCGGGCGCACGGGGAAAAAACCTTCCTGGTCTACGAGGACGAGCGGGCGAGCTTCGAGGCGTTCAGCCGCGCCACCCTGGCACTGGCCGCCGAGCTGATCCGCGGCGGCGTGAAGCCCGGGGACCGGGTGGCCATCGCGATGCGCAACCTGCCGGAATGGCCGGTCGCGTTCTTCGCCGCGATTCTCGCGGGCGCGATCGCGACGCCGCTCAACGCGTGGTGGACCGGCCCCGAGCTCGACCACGGCTTCACCGATTCCGGCGCCTGCGTCGCCATCGTCGACGAGGAGCGCTGGGCCCGCATCAGCGAGCGGCGCGCCGGCTACGCGGTGCTCCAGCGCGTGCTGATCGCCCGCGCCCCGGCTGCTTCCGGCACCGAGAGCCTGACCGACATCATCGGCCCGGTGCCGGGCTGGGGCAGCCTGCCGGAGGGCGAGATTCCGGACCTGGCCATCGGGCCGGAGGACATCGCGACCCTGTTCTACACCTCCGGCACGACCGGCCGCTCGAAGGGGGCGATCGGCACCCAGCGCGCCGGCGCCAGCGGGGTGATGGCCCACCCCTTCTCCGCCGCCCGCGCCTTCCTGCGCCGGGGCGAGCCGGTGCCGGTGCCGGACCCCGCGGCGCCCCAGAAGGTGGCGCTCCTGTCGATCCCGCTGTTCCACGTCACCGGCTGCTTCGCCACCCTGGTGCCCAACCTCTCTCGCGGCGGGCGGCTGGTGATGATGCGGCGCTGGGACCTCGCCCGCGCGATGGTGCTGATCGAGCGCGAGCGCTGCACCAGCGCCGGCGGCGTGCCGACGATCGCGTTCCAGCTCCTCGACGGGATGGCGGCCGGCACGCACGACCTCTCCTCGCTCGAAACCATCAGCTACGGCGGCGCCCCCGCCCCGGCCGAGCTGGTGCGACGCCTGCGCACCGCCTTCCCGAAGGCGCAACCGGCCACCGGCTGGGGCATGACCGAGACCACCGCCACCTTCACCCACCACCAGGGCGAGGATTACGTCCACCGTCCCGAGAGCTGCGGCCCGCCCCTGCCGATCTGCGAGGCCAGGGTGATGGACCCGGAGGAGAAACCCCTCCCCCCCGGCGAGGTCGGCGAGCTGTGGGTCAAGGGCCCGATCGTCGTGGCGGGCTACTGGAACCGGCCCGACGCCGATGCCGAGGTCATTCGCGACGGCTGGCTGCGCACCGGCGACCTGGCACGGATCGACGAGGAGGGCTTCGTCACCATCGTCGACCGGGCCAAGGACATGCTGATCCGCGGCGGCGAGAACATCTATTGCGGTGAGATCGAGAGCGTCCTCTACGAGCACCCTTCGGTGGTCGATGCGGCCGTGGTGGGCATCCCGCACCCGACGCTCGGCGAGGAGCCCGGCGCCGTGGTGGCGATCGCCCGCGGGGCGCAAGCCGACGAGGAGGGCTTGCGCGCCTTCGTGGCGACCCGGCTCGCCGCCTTCAAGGTGCCGGTGCGCATCCTGCTCCACGACGAGATCCTGCCGCGCAATCCGAACGGCAAGATCCTGAAGAGCGAGCTGAAGAGGCTGTTCTGATCAGCCCCTCGCGTCACCCGGCCTGAACGACGACAGCCACCATCGCTCAGGGATCCTGAGTGACGGTGGCTGACGATGTGTCCGATGGCGGGCCGAACAGGCTCCTGGGTCGTCAGACCCGCTCCCGGGTCGTCAGATCCGGCGCAGGATCAGCGACGCGTTGGTGCCGCCGAAGCCGAAGGAGTTCGACAGGGCGACGTCGACATTCCGCTTCTGCGCCTTGTGCGGCACGAGGTCGATCGCGGTCTCGACCGACGGGTTGTCGAGGTTGAGGGTCGGCGGCACGACCCCGTCGCGGATGGCGAGCACGGAGAAGATCGCCTCGATGGCGCCGGCGGCCCCGAGCAGGTGGCCGGTAGCGGACTTGGTCGAGGACATCGCCACGTCGGTGGCGTTGCCGAGCAGGCGCTCAACGGCCTTCAGCTCCAGCTCGTCGCCGAGCGGCGTCGAGGTGCCGTGGGCGTTGATGTAGTCGATCTCGGACGGGGCGATGCCGGCGCGCTTCACCGCCGCGCTCATGCAGCGATAGGCGCCGTCGCCGTCCGGCGAGGGCGAGGTGATGTGGTAGGCGTCGCCCGAGAGGCCGTAGCCGATCACCTCGGCGTAGATCTTGGCGCCGCGGGCCTTGGCGTGCTCGTACTCTTCGAGCACCACCACGCCGGCGCCCTCGCCCATCACGAACCCGTCGCGGTCGCGGTCATAGGGGCGGGAGGCGCGCTGCGGCTCGTCGTTGAATCCGGTGGAGAGCGCCCGGCAGGCGGCGAAGCCCGCGAGCGAGAGCCGGTTGATCGGCGACTCGGCGCCGCCGGCCAGCATCACGTCGGCGTCGCCGAGCGCGACGAGGCGCGCCGCGTCGCCGATCGCGTGGGCGCCGGTGGAGCAGGCCGTCACCACCGCGTGGTTCGGACCTTTCAGGCCGTGGGCGATCGAGACCTGGCCCGAGGCCAGGTTGATGATCCGGCCCGGGATGAAGAACGGCGAGATCCGCCGCGGCCCCTTCTCGAACAGCGTCACCGAGGCATCGTAGATGCCGCCGATGCCGCCGATGCCGGAGCCGATGAGGACGCCGGTGGCGCACTGGTCCTCGTGCGAGGTCGGGTGCCAGTCGGCGTCGTCGAGCGCCTGGCCGGCCGCCGCCATCGCGTAGACGATGAAGGGGTCGACCTTGCGCTGCTCCTTGGCTTCCATCCACCGGTCGGGATTGAAGGTGCCGTCGCTGCCGTCGCCGAGGGGGATCGAGCAGGCGATCTTGCACGCCAGATCCGACACGTCGAAGGCCTCGACGCGGGCGGCACCGCTTTGCCCCTCGATGAGGCGGCTCCACGAGGTGTCGACGCTGCTGCCCAGCGGCGACACCATTCCGAGGCCCGTGACGACGACTCGACGCATCGCGTTATCCCGACCCGATCCCATGACGGAAGCGTTCACTCTGTTGGCGGAAGATGGCGGCGATCAGCCGGCGTTCTTCTCGAGGAACTTGATCGCGTCGCCGACCGTCTGGATCGTCTCGGCGGCGTCGTCCGGGATCTCGACGTTGAACTCCTCCTCGAACGCCATCACCAGCTCGACCGTGTCGAGGCTGTCGGCGCCCAGATCGTCGATGAAGTTCGCGTTCGGGGTCACCTTCTCGGGCTCGACGCCCAGGTGATCGACGACGATCTTCTTCACCCGGTCCGCGATATCGCTCATCGTGTAGGTCCTTAAGTTACTGCTCGTGGAACTGTTCGGAGCCGCCGCGTGCGGGCGGAGCCCCGGGGAGAGTTCGTGATGCGGCCGGGCGCCCCGGTCGCGCATGTCGTGGAAAAGCCGCGGACGGCCGGTCCGTCAATCCCCTTGCACGGCCGGCGGGTGCTTAACACAGGGATTCCGCCCTGGCGAGGCCCGCTTCAGCTCCGGTTAAGAAACCGTGCCGCCCGGCTGGGGAATGGCACTCCGGGGCCTAGAACATCGCCATGCCGCCATTGACGTGCAAGGTATGCCCGGTGACGTAGGCCGCCTCGTCGGAGGCCAGATACACCGCCGCCGCAGCGATCTCGGCGCCCTCGCCGAGGCGCCCCATCGGCACCGTGGCGAGGATGCCCTCGCGCTGCTTGTCGTTCAGCACGTCGGTCATCGGCGAGGTGATGAAGCCCGGCGCGATGCAGTTCACGGTGATCTTGCGGCTCGCGACCTCGGCAGCGAGCGCCTTGGTGAGGCCGACGAGGCCGGCCTTGGCCGCCGCGTAGTTGCCCTGGCCGGCATTACCGGTCGCACCCACCACCGAGCCGACATTGATGATGCGGCCGTAGCGGCGCTTCATCATGCCCTTCACCGCCGCCCGCGACAGCCGGAAGGCCGCCGTCAGGTTCACGGCGATCACGCTGTCCCACTCCTCGTCCTTCATGCGCAGGAAGAGGTTGTCGCGGGTGATGCCGGCATTGTTGACCAGCACGTCGAGCCCGCCGAGCGCGGCCTCCGCCGCCGGCACCAGGGCCTCGACCGCCGCGGTGTCGGAGAGGTTGGCCTCCAGGATGTGGACGCGCTCGCCGAGCTCGCCCGCCAGCGCCTCCAGGGCCTCGCGCCTTGTGCCGGAAACCGCCACGTGGGCGCCTTGGCCGTGCAGGGCCCGGGCGATGGCGCCGCCGAGGCCGCCGGTGGCGCCGGTGACGAGGGCCTTGCGGCCGCTGAGATCGAACATGCTGGTCACTTCCTCAGAGCGTGAAGGCCGCGATCTCGGCCGAGGTGCCGACCGGCGTGGCGGAGGTCCCCGCGGCGATGCGCTTGACGAGGCCCGACAGCACCTTGCCGGTTCCGATCTCGTAGAAGGCGTCGACGCCGGCGGCGGCCATCGCGGCCACGCATTCGCGCCAGCGCACGGTGCCGGTGACCTGCGCGACCAGCGCGTCGCGGATCGCCGCCGGCTCGCGCAAGGGGGCGGCGAGCACGTTGGCCATCACCGGGACGGTGGCGGGGCGGAGATCGACGGCGTCGAGCGCCGCGCGCATCGCCTCGGCGGCGGGGGCCATCAGCCCGCAATGGAACGGCGCGGAGACGTTCAGCATCACCGCGCGCTTGGCGCCGCGCCCTTGAGCCAGCGCCACCGCCCGCTCGACCGCCACGCGGTGGCCCGAGACCACCACCTGGCCGGCGCCGTTGTCGTTGGCGACATCGCACGTTTCGGTGTTTTCTGCGTCTCCCTGCCGGGCCTCCGCCGCGACCTCGGCGGCCGCCTCGACGTCGAGGCCGAGGAGCGCCGCCATGGCGCCCGAGCCCACCGGCACCGCCTTCTGCATCGCCTCGCCGCGCAGGCGCAGCAGCCGCGCCGCGTCCGCGAGCGACAGGCTGCCGACGGCGGCAAGCGCGCTGTACTCGCCGAGCGAGTGGCCGGCGACATAGGCGACGTCGCGGGCGAGATCCAGGCCGCGCTCCGTCTCCAGCACCCGCAGGACCGCGATGCTTGCGGCCATCAGGGCCGGCTGGGCATTGGCGGTGAGGGTCAGCTCCTCGGCCGGGCCCTCGAACATCAGGCGGGAGAGGTTCTGCCCCAAGGCCTCGTCGACCTCGGCGAAGACCGCGCGGGCGGCAGCGTGATCCTGGGCAAGGGCGGAGCCCATGCCGACGGCCTGGCTGCCTTGGCCGGGAAAGATGAAGGCGCGCGACACGTGCGGGGTGTTTCCTGCCCTTGGGAGCTGCGATGCGGCTGCGGGACGCAGCAATTGGGCGGCGCCAGTCGCAGAGCGGCCGGCCATAGTCAAGCGTGGCCGGAGCGTAAAAAACGCGGCGGGCGCCTCAGTGGAATCGCGGGCGATCCGACCCCGTGCCTGCTGACAAGGGGCGCCTGCGAAAACGGGCCAGGGCCTCCCCTCTCCCGGCACCCCCCGCGTCGTCCTGCCGTCGAACCGCCGCACGAGGCCCCGGACAGCATCGCCCCGCCGGCGCTTGTTGCAAAACGGCATCTCGTGTAGGGAGGCGAAATCCCTAAGATGTTTCGATTGACCAAGGAAGGGGTCGCGCATGGCTCGCGTCACCGTTGAGGACTGCATCGACAAGGTCGAGAACCGCTTCGAGCTGGTGCTGCTGGCCGGCCACCGCGCCCGCCTGCTCTCCTCCGGCGCCCCGCTCACCATCGACCGCGACCGAGACAAGAACCCGGTCGTGGCCCTGCGCGAGATCGCCGACGAGACCATCACGCCGGACGACCTCAAGGAGCAGCTGATCCACTCGCTGCAAAAATACGTCGAGGTCGACGAGCCGGAGGCCGAGACGGTGCCGCTGCTGTCGAGCTCGCCGGCCGCCGCGGCGGTGGCGCCCCAGTCGTCCAGCGACGACGGCGACATCCAGTTCGACCGGATGAGCGAGGAGGACCTGCTGCGCGGGCTCGAGAACCTCGCGCCTCCGACCGAGACCGAGGAGGAGGGCGACTGAGCCTTCAGGCTCGACGCCCGATGCAAACCGAACCCGGCCGGAGGCCGGCGAAACCCGGCCGGAGGCCGGCAGAACCCGGTCGGGAGACCGGCGAAACCCGGCCGGGAGGCCGGGTTTTTTCGTGACGCTTTTTGCGATGCGGTGCGGAAGCGGGGCGGCCGCGGCGTTTAGGGGCTGGCGCGGGGGCCCGTTCGGCTCGATATTGACCCTCGGACCTCCACAAGCGTCGTCGGCGTTCAGCGCACCCGGTTCGTCCCGGCACGCCGCGACGCCTCCGCGTCGGCCTTGAGCGCCGGCGCTCTGTTGCGCGCCTAAGGAGACCAACGGCGGATGATGCGCCAGTACGAGCTCGTCGAGCGGGTCAAGGCCTACAACCCCGGCGCCGACGAGGCGTTGCTGAACCGGGCCTACGTCTACGCGATGCGGGCGCACGGCACGCAGAAGCGCGCCTCGGGGGATCCGTTCTTCGCCCACCCGCTCGAGGTGGCGGCCATCCTCACCGACCTGCGGCTCGACGACGCCACCATCGTGGCGGCGGTGCTGCACGACACCGTCGAGGACACCGCCGCCACCCTCGACGAGATCAACCGGGTCTTCACCCCCGAGATCGGCAAGCTCGTCGACGGGCTCACCAAGATCAAGCGCCTCGATCTCGTCTCGAAGCGCGCGGCGCAGGGCGAGAATTTTCGCAAGCTCCTGCTCGCGATCGCCGCCGACGTGCGGGTGCTGCTCGTCAAGCTCGCCGACCGGCTGCACAACATGCGCACCCTGCAGCACATGCCGGCCGAGAAGCGCGCCCGCATCGCCCAGGAGACCCTCGACATCTACGCGCCGCTCGCGAGCCGCATGGGCATGCAGGAGCTGCGCGAGGAGCTGGAGGACCTCTCCTTCGTCAACCTCAAGCCCGACGTCTACGCCACGATCGCGAAGCGCCTCTCCGACCTCTCGGCCAAGTCCGAGCGGCTGGTCGAGAGCATCGAGCGCGACCTCGTCGCCAAGCTGGCGCATGCCGGCATCACCGCCATCGTCAAGGGGCGGCAGAAGCGGCCCTACTCGATCTGGAGCAAGATGGAGCGCAAGTCGGTCGCGTTCGAGCAGCTCTCCGACATCTTCGGCTTCCGGGTCATCGTCGACACCGTCGATACCTGCTACCGCGCGCTCGGCGTCGTCCACACCACCTGGCCGATGGTGCCGGGACGCTACAAGGACTACATCTCGACCCCGAAGCAGAACGACTACCGGTCGATCCACACCACGGTGATCGGGCCGAAAAGCCAGCGCGTCGAGCTCCAGATCCGCACCACCGAGATGGATGAGATCGGCGAGTACGGCATCGCCGCCCACGCGCTCTACAAGGACGGCGCGCCGCACCTCGCCACCGAGAGCGGCGCCTACCAGTGGCTGCGCCGCACCATCGAGCTCCTGGCCGAGGGCGACAGCCCGGAGGAATTCCTCGAGCACACCAAGCTCGAGCTGTTCCAGGACCAGGTCTTCTGCTTCACCCCGAAGGGCCGGCTGATCGCCCTGCCCCGGGGCGCGACGCCGATCGACTTCGCCTACGCGGTCCATACCGATGTCGGCAACACCGCGGTCGGCGCCAAGATCAACGGCCGCATCGCCCCGCTCCTCACCGAGCTGCAGAACGGCGACGAGGTCGAGATCGCGCGGGCCGACGGCCAGATCCCGCCGGCGGCCTGGGAATCCCTCGTCGTCACCGGCAAGGCCCGCGCCGCCATCCGGCGGGCCACCCGCTCGGCGGTGCGCCGGCAATATGCGGGCCTCGGGCGCCAGATCCTCGACCGCGCCTTCGAGCGGGCCGGCAAGAACTTCTCCGACGAGAAGCTGCGCGGCGCCCTCCCCCGTCTCGCCCGCCAATCGACCGAGGACGTCTTCGCGGCGGTGGGACGGGGCGAGATGTTCTCCGGCGACGTCGTGAAGGCGGTCTATCCCGATTACAAGGACGAGCGCCGGGGTGCCGCCGCGAGCCAGGCCGGCCCGGGCCAGCCCCGGCCGCACGTCAACGGCGCCGGGCGCCTGTCCCTCGACAAGGACCAGACGGTCCGCCTGACCTGGCCGGGCAAGGCGCCGGGCAAGGAGGGCGCGCCGGAGGACGGCGCGATCCCGATCCGCGGCCTCGACCGCGACCTCCTGGTGCGCTTCGCCCCCGACGGCGGCGCGGTGCCGGGCGACCGGATCGTCGGCATCCTGACGCCCGGCGAGGGCGTGACCATCTACCCGATCCAGTCGCCGGCGCTCGCCGCCTTCGACAACGAGCCCGACCGCTGGCTCGACGTGCGCTGGGACGTGGATGGCGGCTCGAACCAGCGCTTCCCGGCCCGCCTCGCCCTGCAATCGATCAACGAGCCCGGCAGCTTCGCCCAGATCGCCCAGGTGATCGCCGACCATGACGGCAACATCGACAACATCTCGATGAAGCGCCGGACCCAGGACTTCACCGACGTCACCATCGACCTCGCGGTCTGGGACCTGAAGCACCTCAACGCCATCGTGTCGGAGCTGCGGGCCAAGCGCGTGGTGAGCCGGGTCGACCGGGTGAACGGCTAGCCTCCGGGCTCTCGGGGCGGCCCCCCCGCCGGCCGCGGCCCCGGGGGGG
>JAEWKL010000916.1 GCA_023386115.1 Pseudomonadota bacterium | reverse complement strand
GCCGCGGCCTGGGGGGCGGGCCCGCCGAGCCAGCGGCGCAAAGCGGCGACGCGCTCCGTCATCGCGCCCTCGGCATCCTCCGGCAGGCGCTCGCGGGCCTCGAGCGCGTCGATCCAGTGGCCGACGAGGTCGAGGCTGTCGAGGAGGCCGTCCACGACCTCCGGCGCGAGGGCGAGGGAGCCGGCACGCACCTCGACGAGCAGGTCCTCCGCCGCGTGGACGAGGGCGGTGAGCGGCCTGACGTCGAACAGGCCGGAGGTGCCCTTGAGGGTGTGCACCGCCCGGAAGACGTCGTTCAGCGCGTCGGCATCGGGCGATCGCTCGAGCTGGAGCATGCCGCTGCCGGCGATCTCGAGGCATTCCCGGGCCTCGGGAATGAACTGGGCGAGAAGGGCGTTGGTCACGATGCGGCTCCGGCCATCAGGCGGGCGGCCTCCGCCAGGATCCGCGGCTGGACCGGCTTGACGAGGTAGAGGTTGGCGCCCGCCGCATAGGCCCTGGCCCGGTCCCGCGCCTGGCTCTCCGTCGAGATCATCAGGGCGGGGATCGCCCGCAGCTCGGGGGTGGCACGGCCCTGGCGCAGGAAGGCGTAGCCGTCCATCTTGGGCATGTTCACGTCGACCACGAGCAGGTCGAAGCTCTGCTCGATGGCCTTCTCCAGGCCCTCGAAGCCGTTCACCGCCTCCTCGACCGTGAACCCCGCCTCTTCCAGGACATCGCGATAATACATGCGGACGGTCGTGGCATCGTCCACGACAAGGACACGTGCCATCTCAGGTCTCCGCATCGAAGGGTTTCTGGTAGACGATCGCCTCCGGGAACTTGCGGATGGCGAACAGCGACGAGATCCGGCTCATCGATTCCGAATGGCCGAGGCAGACGAAGCCGCCGGGATTGAGGGCATCGAAGATCGTCTGCGCGGCGTCGCGGCGCGAGGCGTCGTCGAAGTAGATCAGCAGGTTGCGGCAGAACACGACGTCGAAGCCGCGGAACTGCCGGGTCGACAGAGGGTCGGAGAGGTTGACGCGGGCAAACGCGATCGAGTCCCGGATGTCGGGGATCACCTCGTAGGCGCCGCGCACCCGCCGCGTGAAGCGCGCCAGCGTCTCGCGGGGCACGTGCTGCACCGACCGGTCGCCGTAGAGGCCGCGCCTGGCCTGCTCGATCACGCCGGTGTCGATGTCGGAGGCGACGATCTCGACGTCGTACTGGTCGATGCCGGCCCAGCTGTCGAGCAGCTGGAAGGCGATCGAGTAGGGTTCCTCGCCGGTGGAGCAGGGGACCGACCAGATCCGCACCGGCTCGCCCCGCCGCTTGGTCCGGGCGACCTCGGGCAGGATCGAGCGGGTCAGGCAGTGGAACTGATACTCCTCGCGGTAGAAGTAGGTCTCGTTGACCGTCATCAGGTTGACGAGCGCCTGGAACTCGTCGCCGCTGGCCTGGAAGCGCAGGGTGTTGAAGTAATCGCGAAACACCGTCTGCCCAATGGCGAGCATCCGTTCCTGCAAGCGCTTGTCCACGAAGTAGCGCTTGTTGTCGCCGAACATGATTCCGGTCTTGCGGTAGAAGAAGTCGCGAAAGCGCGTGAAGTCGCTCTCGGAGATCTCGGGGATGCGGGCGGCGGACAGGGCGCTCATCGGCAGGGCCGGTCAGGCGATGCGGCGCTTGGCGGCCTTGGCCGCGAAGCGCAGGAAGGGCTCGTCCGGGAAGCGTGCGGCCGCCGCGTCGATCGCCGGGACCATCTCCGGCGTGCCGATCTCGGCCAGCACGTCGAGGGACGCCGCGCAGACATTCACGTGGGGATCGCGGGCGAGGGTGCGCAGGGCGAGCGCCGCGGCTTCCGGATGGCGCAGGGACACGAGCACGTTGACGGCGAAGATGCGCCGGTCGCTGTCCGGATGGTCGAGCCCGCTCTCCAGGGCGCCGAGCACCGCCGCATCCATGACCTGCAGCGTCTCGATCGCGGCGTTGCGCAGCCAGACGTCCTCGCTGCCGAGCAGGGTGAACAGCGTCTCGACCGCCTCCTGCGTCCCGAGGCGCCCGAGGGCGGCGAGGATCGCCTCGCGCACGCTGTTCTCGGTCTCCTGCGCGAGCTGCGCCGCGAGGGCCCCGACGGCCTCCGGGTCGGAGGCGAGGCGATGAGCGGCCTCGCGCCGCACCGCCGCGGAGCCGGCACTGATGGCGTCACGCGGATCCTCGGGCGGGGCCTGGGGCGCGGGAAGGGGAGTTCGGCGGACAAGAGCCATGTGGACCTCAGCAGACCCAGCTGACGAGCTGGGCCGGAATGGAGCGGGCCGCGAGGGTGAGCGTGGCGCCACCGCGGCGGATGAGTTCGGCCGGCATGCCGAACACGACGGCGCTGGATTCCGCCTCGGCGATGGTGCGGCCGCCGGCGGCGCGCAGCTCGGTCATCGCGGCGGCGCCGTCGTCGCCCATGCCGGTCAGCTCGACGGCGACGAGGTTCTCCGGCGGCAGCACCGCGCGGGCGGAGCGCACCAGGCGGTCGACGCTCGGGTGCCAGCGCAGCGACGAATCGCTCGGCACGGAAGTGACCACGAGCCGGCCGAGCCGGCGCTCGATCACCACGTCGGCGTCGCCGCGGCCGACATAGACGTGGCCCGGGGTGAGGGGGACCGGGGCGGTCACCTCGCGGACCGTCAGGGCGCAGAGCCGGTCGATCCGCTGGGCGAAGGCGCCGGTGAAGGAGCCCGGCATGTGCTGGGCGACGACCACCGGCCAGGGCAGGTCGGCCGGCAGCTCGGGCAGGATGTCCTCCAGGGTGCGCGGACCGCCCGTCGAGACGCCGATCAGGATGCAGCCGTCCGGCCGCCCGGACGGCCCGGGGC
>JAEWKL010000899.1 GCA_023386115.1 Pseudomonadota bacterium | reverse complement strand
CCACCGGCCTGCGACGTCCGGGCGAGGTCGTCGAGCTCACGCCCGAGCCGCACCAGGGCGTCGCTGGCGAGGCCAAGCCGCGCGGCGGCGCGGGGGGCGACGCCGTCGGAGACCGCGCGCTCGATGGCCATGAGGGCGACCTGCAGCGGCTGCTTTAGATCGTGCCCGGCCACGGCGAGGAGCCGGGACATGGCGCTGCGGGCGGCCTCGGCGCGGGTGAGGGCATCGCCCGCTGCCGGAATCGCCATCATCATTCCCATGTCCCGCCTCCTCGACCGATCCTCGGGGTCATCCATGGCCGGACCATGCATCTTGGCCGTTGGGGACGAAATCATACGGAGGTTTGCCCCGGCCTGCCTGAGACGGCGCAGAGCGGGATTCTTGCGAACGCCGGTCGCCGGGCGCGGGCTTTCGCGGGCCTATACTGCGGGATGGGAGAATCGACCGGCGTCATCATGACGACGGACACGGGTCCGGCTGGCATGCGGCGCGCTGACGGGCGGAGACGACGGGCCGTCCGAGACGAGGACCGGGCGTCAGGACCCGACCGTCTCCTCGAGGCAGCGGATCAGGGCGTCGGCCGCGAGCGGCTTGCGCAGGAGGTCCCGCGCCCCGCCCGCGAGCGCGCGCCGGCGGATCGCGTCGTCGGACAAGGCCGTCATCATGATGATCGGCAGCGCGGGGCGGACCCGCCGCACCCGCTCCTGAAGCTCCAGGCCGTTGAGGCCCGGCATGTCCACATCCGTCAGCAGGCAGGCCGCGCGGTCCGTCGCCTCGGGGGCCAGGAACGCGTCCGAGGCCAGGAACGCCGCGCCCGAGCTGAACGCGACCGCGTCGTAGCCGAGCGATTCGAGGAAGCTGGACGTCGCGTCGAGCACCGCCTCGTCGTCGTCGACCACCGCGACCGTTCTCTTACCCACCGACAAGGGGCGTCCTTTCCGGTGCCCCGGGCGGGCACGCTCTCTCCCCCTGAGATGGGCCGGCCGCCGCGCGAGCGGAATCATACGATGGTGTGGTGCGACCCGTGCGCCCCGCTCCCGGCCTCGCGGCGCAAGGTCGGGCGAGGCGGCTCAGCCGCCCGACGGGACCTTCAGCGCCTCGGCCTTGCGCACGAGGTCGGCCACGGAGCCCGCCTGCATCTTGCGCATGACGTTGCCGCGGTGGATCTTCACCGTGATCTCGCTGATGCCGAGGGCGTGGGCGATCTGCTTGTTGAGCAGCCCCTGGACGACGTGCTGCATCACCTCGGCCTCCCGGGCGGTCAGGGTCGCGGCGAGCCCCGCCAGTTCGGCCGTGCCGGCGCTCTCGGCTCGCCGGACCCCGTCGCGCGCGATCGCGGCGGCGATCGCATCGAGCATGTCCTGATCGCGAAAGGGCTTCGTCAGGAAGTCGAGCGCCCCTGCCTTCATCGCCCGCACGCTCATCGGGATGTCGCCGTGGCCGGTCATGAAGATGATCGGCAGGCGGTTGCCCGTCGCGGCGAGTCGCGATTGCAGGTCGAGCCCGCTCGCGCCGGGCAGCCGGACATCGAGCACCAGGCAGCCCGGCCGGTCCGGCAGGCTCGCCGCGAGCAGGTCGCCCGTCGAGCCGAACGCGACCGCGTCGAGGCCGACCGACCGCAGCAGATCCTGGAGGCCCTCGCGCATCCCCTCGTCGTCATCGACGATGACCACCAGCGGGCTCGTCGCGTCGGCGGCCCCTCTCGCCGGGCTCCGGATGTTGCCTGCCACCGTCATCGACGCGCCTCTTGCGGGCCTCCTCGGCCACGCCTCCAATGGTTGTGTATACAAGTTTCGCCGCCGGCCGATCAAGCGTGGCCGTGCCGGATGTGCACTGCAGTGAGCCCCCTCGACGCACGGCCGAGCTATGAGCTAACACCGACGGGATGTCATCACTGGGCTCGTCACTTGGCGCAGCGATCCCGGGCGGGTCCGCGCCCCGGATGGCGGCCCGCACAGGGATCGTGAGGGCGAGGCGAGCGCATGACGGTGTCTCGGAAGCCGGCTCCCGGGCGGACCACGGCGCGCGTGCTCCTCGCGAGCCTGATCGGCACGACGGTCGAGTTCTACGACTTCTACATCTACGCCACCGCCGCGAGCCTGATCTTCGGCCCTTTGTTCTTCCCGGACGCGCTGCAATCGGCGGAACTGATCAGCGCCTATGCGAGCTTCGGCCTCGCCTTCGTGGCCCGGCCGATCGGCGGTGCGGTGTTCGGGCATTTCGGCGACCGCGTCGGGCGCAAGGCGACGCTGGTCGGCTCGCTGCTTCTGATGGGGCTCTCGACCTCCGCCATCGGCCTCCTGCCGACCTTCGCGCTGGCCGGCTGGCTCGCCCCCGCCCTGCTCTGCCTGCTGCGGTTCGGACAGGGCCTGGCGCTCGGCGGCGAGTGGAGCGGGGCCGCCCTGCTGGCGCTGGAGAACGCGCCGCCGGGCTGGCGGGCGCGCTACGCCATGTTCGCGCCGCTCGGCGCGCCGCTCGGCTTCTTCGTCGCCAACGGGCTCTTCCTGATCCTCACTTTGGCCCTGACGCCGGAGCAGTTCGCGGAATGGGGCTGGCGGGTGCCGTTCCTGCTCAGCGTGCCCCTGGTCTGGCTCGGGCTGTGGGTGCGGACCAACCTCGGTGAGACCGAGGAATTCGCCGCCTCGCTCAAGGAGGCGAAGCCCCCGCGCGCGCCGCTCCTCGAGCTCATGCGCCTCCATTCCGGCCAGGTGGTCGCCGGGATCTTCGGGGTCGTGGCCTGCTTCTCGCTGTTCTGGACCGCGACCGCCTTCGCGCTCGGCTACGGCACGACGATGCTCGGCCATTCCCGGGCCTCGTTCCTCCTGGTCGAGCTCGGCGCGATCCTGTTCATGGCCGCGGCGATCGTCACCGCGAGCTGGCTGTCCGATCGCATCGACCCGACCCGTGTCCTCATCGTCGGCTGCGCCGGAACGATCGTCTCGGGGATCCTGCTCGCCCCGATGCTCGGCAGCGGCTCCCTCGCCACGACCTTCGTGTTCCTCGCCTTCGCCCTCTGGGTGATGGGCTTCGTCAATGGGCCGCTCGGGGCCTGGCTGCCGAGCCTGTTTCCGCCGCGGGTGCGCTATTCCGGCACCTCGGTCGCCTTCAACGTCGGCGGCATCGTCGGAGGCGCCTTCTCGCCGATGATCGCCCAGACGCTGGCCGACCGCAGCGGCCTGACCGCGGTCGGCTTCTACCTCGCGCTCACCGGCGGGATCAGCCTGATCGCCTTCGACGTGAGCGCCCGCCAGCGCGCCCTCGGGGCGCTCGCCCGCAGCGAGCGGCGCTACCGCGCGCTGTTCGAGCAGACCCATGTCGCGCTCTGCGAGATCGACCTCGCCGCGGCGCACGAGGCGGTGACGGAACCGGCCGCCCCGGGGACCGAGCCTCCCGCGGACACGCCTCCCGGCGCCCTGGCGGGGCGGATCATCCTGGCCGACGCGAACGAGGCGACGGTGCAGCTCCTCGGCGGCGCCTCGCGCGAGGCGGTGCTCGGCCCGGTCGACCGCTTCCTGCCGCCCGGCGACGACATCCTCGGACCGCTCCTCGCCCGGCTCGCCCGCGGCGGCGGCCGCTTCGAGACGCAGGGGAGGCTCCTGCGGGCGGACGGCCGGGAGGTCACCGTGATCCTCGTCCTGG
>JAEWKL010000372.1 GCA_023386115.1 Pseudomonadota bacterium | reverse complement strand
GCTCGGGCCGGGCGGCCGCCTGGACGCCGCGCTCTGGCGCGAGGCCCGCGACCATTGCCGCGTGCGTCGGTTCTGGACCGGCGAGCCGGACCGCTACGGACGCCTCGTCCACCGGGCCGGCGGGGAGGGCGGGGCGACCTGGCTCATCGACTACGACGACCGCACCACGGACGACGACGAGCCCGGCTACCGCCTCGGGACACACGCCTTCGTGGTGGGGGAGTATGTCTCGATCCGCGATGCCGGCAGCGGGGATTTCCACACCTTCATGGTCGCGTATGTGAGCGCGACGATGCCGGACCGAGAGCCGTGACCGTCCGACGCTGCGCGCTGCGGCCCCTCCGACCGTCTCGGGATCTTCCTGCCTGCGGCAATAACGACAGGGAACTAATCGCCTAACAAAAACGAATGCGCTTCGTCGTCCGTGGGATCATACAAGGATCAATCGCGGGCTTCGAGCATCTGGCGCGCCCGCGAGTGAGATCATCCGCTCCCGCCATCCACCGGCCGGAGCGTCGATGCCGCGTTTCTTCTTCCACATCTTCGGCGGCGCCAGCCTCTTCGATCCCGAAGGCAAGGAGTTGCCCAATTGGCAAGCGGCGCAGACTTGCGCCATCGCGTCCATGGGCGAGGTGCTCCAGCGCGACGCCGCGCGCATCGCTCCCGGCGAGGACTGGCACATGGACGTCACGGACGAGCTGGGCCTGCTCCTGTTCCGCCTCGATTTCGGCATCGTGCGATCGGCCGTGTGCGATCGGCCGTGATCGCGCACACGCACGCGACGCGGCTGGATCGCGGGCGTTCCGGTCTCGAAGTTCCGTCGGACGGATCAGGCGGGCCTGCGCTCCGGTTCGAGCGCGCGGCCCATCGTTCGAGTCTCCCCAACATCGCTGCGCGATGCCGGGACGATCCGCCTCAGCCTCACGCCTTGGGCACGATAGTCCACCCGTCGACGGTCTCTCTTGAGGCGGATCCACCCGGCGCCGTCACCGCGGGCTGCCGGTTCCAGGTTTCCCCGTCCCCTTGCATGATGTCGCCCTCGACCCGGCGCGGATCCGGCTGCGCCGGGTCGTGCCGCTCCGGCCACGCCCAGTTCCGGATCTCCGGCAGGTCCTCGCCGGTCCGGCAGACATGGGCATGATGGGCGGAAAGCGCGTCCCGCAGCGCCTGCTCGGCATGGTCGCCACGGGTCCCGAGGCGCCGCGGCACGGTGCGCAGGGCGGCTTGCGCGAGGTGGTAGCGGTCGAGCCGGTTCAGCACGCACATGTCGAAGGGGGTCGTCGTGGTGCCCTCCTCGACGAAGCCGTGCACGTGAAGGCCGACGTGGTTCCGGCGGCGGTAGGTCAGCCGGTGGATCAGCCACGGATAGCCGTGATAGGCGAAGATCACCGGCCGGTCGCGGGTGAACAGGCTGTCGAAGGTCGCGTCGTCGAGCCCGTGCGGGTGCATCTCGGGCGAAGCGAGCGTCATCAGGTCGACGACGTTGACGACGCGCAGGCGCAGGTCGGGCACGTGCCGGCGCAGCCACTCGACCGCCGCCAGGGTCTCCTGGGTCGGCACGTCGCCAGCGCAGGCCATCACCACATCGGGCTCCACCTCGCCCTCGTTCGAGGCCCATCCCCAGATCCCGGCGCCCGCCGCGCAATGGGCCGCCGCCGCGTCGAGGTCGAGCCATTGCAGGGCCGGCTGCTTGCCGGCCACCACCACGTTGATGCGGTCGTGGGTGCGCAGGCAATGGTCCATGACGCAGAGCAGGGTGTTGGCGTCCGGCGGCAGGTAGATGCGGGCGGTGTCGCCGCGCTTGTTGGCGAGGAAGTCGATGAAGCCCGGATCCTGGTGGCTGAAGCCGTTATGGTCCTGGCGCCAGACGTGAGACGACAGCAGGATGTTGAGCGACGGCACCGGCCGGCGCCAGGGCAGGGCGCGGGACCCCTTGAGCCACTTGGCGTGCTGGCTCACCATCGAGTCGACCACGTGCACGAAGGCCTCGTAGGTCGCGAACAGCCCGTGGCGGCCGGTCAGCACGTAGCCCTCAAGCCAACCTTCGCAGAGATGCTCGCTCAGCACCTCCATCACGCGGCCGTCGCGCCCGAGATGGTCGTCGCCCGGCAGGACCGGACCCTGCCAAGCGCGGTTCGTGACGGCGAACACCGCGTCGAGGCGGTTCGAGGCGGTCTCGTCGGGCCCCATGATGCGGAAGTTGCAGGATTCCCGGTTCAGGACCAGGGTCTCGCGCAGATAGCCGCCGAGTTCCCGCGTCGCCTCCGCAACGACGCGGCCCGGCGCCGGCACCTCGACCGCGAGGGGCATCAGCTCCGGCAGGCGCAGGGGCCGCGATCCGTGGCCGTTGGCGTGCGGGTTCGCCGAGAGGCGCCGCGACCCCGTCGGCGCCAGGGCGGCGAGATCCGACGCGGGCGCGCCGTCGGCCGTGAACAGCTCCTCCGGGCGGTAGGAGCGCATCCACCGCTCCAGGATCGCGAGGTGCTCCGGGTTCTCGCGCACGGACGCGACCGGGACCTGATGCGACCGCCACGTCCCCTCGACGGGTTTGCCCTCGACCGTCCTCGGCCCGGTCCAGCCCTTCGGGCTGCGCAGCACGATCATCGGCCAGCGCGGGCGCCCGATCGCCCCGCGCCGCGCCCACTCCCGGATCACCGCGATGGCGTCGAAGGCCGCGTCGAGGGCGGCCGCCATCGCCTGGTGCATCGGGCCGGGCTCATCACCCTCGACGAAAACGGGAGCGTAGCCGTAACCGACGAGCAGGCTCTCCAGCTCGTCTCGCTCCAGCCGGGCGAGCACGGCCGGATTGGCGATCTTGTAGCCGTTGAGGTGCAGGATCGGCAGCACCGTACCGTCGCGCAGAGGATCCAGGAACTTGTTCGCGTGCCAGGAGGCGGCGAGCGGCCCCGTCTCCGCCTCGCCGTCGCCGACCACGCAGGCGACGGTCAGTCCCGGATTGTCGAGAGCGGCGCCGAAGGCGTGGGCCAGCGCGTAGCCGAGCTCGCCGCCCTCGTGGATCGAGCCCGGCAGCTCCGGCGAGGCGTGGCTCGGGATGCCGCCCGGGAACGAGAATCGCCGGAACAGGCACGCCATCCCGTCGGCGTCGCGCGACACGTCCGGATAGATCTCGCCATAGGTCCCTTCGAGCCAGGCATTGGCGACGAGGCCGGGGGCGCCGTGGCCGGGCCCCCAGACGGCGATCATGTCGAGGTCGCGCTGGCGGATCACCCGGTTCAGGTGCGCGTAGATGAAGTTCAGCCCCGGCGTGGTGCCCCAATGCCCAAGGAGCCGCGGCTTGACGTGCTGGGGGGCCAGCGGCTGGCGCAGCAGCGGGTTGTCCATCAGGTAGATCTGCCCGACCGACAGGTAGTTGGCGGCGCGCCAGTAGGCGTCGATCTCGCGCAGGGCCTGCGGTCCGAGCGGACCGGGCACGAAGGCAAGGCCGGGCTCGTGGTTCCGTTTGCCGCCGGGCCGCGCCGCGCCCGCTGCCATGCCGGTCTCCCGCATGTCGGCCTCCCGATGTTGCAGGTCTCATCAAGAGCCTGCCGGAGGGGCTGAACGCCGGCCTTGAGGTGCATCAAAGCGCCGGGCGAGGTCACGCGAGAGACTGTTCCGGCGAGGCGGCAAGCCCCGGCACGGGAGACGGTCATGAAGCTTTCTTCCATCATGGTGTCCGTCGATCTCGGGCCTACCAGCGCGGATCGCGTCCAGCTTGCGGCGGGGCTCGCCACGACCCACGCGGCACGGCTCGTTGGCGTCGCCGCCTGCCCGGTTCCCGTCATCGTTCCGGCCACCGACGGGATCGTGGCCGAGCGCGTCTACGACGCGGAGGAGGATCGAGCCCGCGAGCGGCTGGCGGCCGCCAAGACGCTGTTCGAGCGCGAGGCCGGATTCGTGACGAAGCGCGCTTGGCGCGGCAGCCTGGCCTTGCCCTTGGCCTACACCGCCGAACAGGCCCGCGCCGCCGATCTCGTGGTCGTCGGGCGGCACGGGCCTGGCGATGGGGATCCGGGGCCGATGGGCGTCTCACCCGGTGTCTTGCTGATGGAGGCTGGCCGCCCGGTCCTGGTGGCGCCACCGGGCCTAGAGCGCCTCGCGGCCCGGCGGGTGGTCGTCGCCTGGAAGGACGCCCGCGAGGCCCGCCGCGCCGTCCACGACGCCCTGCCGCTCCTCGCTGGCGCCGAGCGGGTCTGCGTCGTTGCCGCGGGGCCGGACGCTCATCACGGAGGCGCGGAGGCGACGGCCCAGTACCTATCTGGGCACGGCCTCGCCGCCACCACCCATCTGCTGCCGAACCCGGGCCTGTCGGTGGCGGACGAGTTGCTGCGCTTCTGCCAGCGTGAAGGCGCGGACCTGCTGGTGATGGGCGCCTACGGCCATTCGCGCCTGCGCGAATGGGTGTTCGGCGGCGTCACCCGCGACATCCTGCGCACCACCCCCCTCTGCTGCCTGATGAGCCACTGATGCGCGCCCGGTCCCACCTCGCGGCGGGCGCCGTCGCGCTCCTGTCCCTGACCTTGCTGTCGCCCATGTCCCCGCCGGTCCGGGCCTGGGACCAGCAAGTCGATCAGGGCGGAAGGCTCGCCCGCGCCCATTGCGCCCGCTGCCACGCCGTCGGGCGTGCGGGCGCCAGCCCTCTGCCCGCCGCGCCGCCCTTCCGCGACCTCCACGACCGCTACCCCGTCGAGGATCTGGCCGAGTCCCTGGCCGAGGGCATCCGCACCGGCCATCCGAGCATGCCCGAGTTCCGGTTCGATCCGGACCAGGCGCAATCCCTCATCGCCTACCTCAAGTCCCTCGAACGCTGAACCGGGAGACCGACGATGTTCCT
>JAEWKL010000858.1 GCA_023386115.1 Pseudomonadota bacterium | reverse complement strand
GCCCCGGGCGGCGTCACGTGCTGGCCGAGCACCACGTGCCAGGCCGGCGGCTCGGCCGATCCCGCCGGACGGCCGCGATACAGGAACTCGTACAGGAAGGGCTCGCTCATCACACCCTCACGCCGCGACCGGGCTGTCATCCGACAGCCGCCGCCAGTTGCCGTTGGAGAAGCACGCCAGCACCCCCGTGCCCGCCCCCGACGCCTCGCCGGACTTGCGGCCGTTCGACACGAAGATCACCGCCCCGGCCGTGCCCGCCGGCACGGTCGCCACGGTGAAGGCGCCGGGCCGGACGGAGCCGGTGCAGGCCGCCGCGCCCGCCACGTCGAGGGCGACTTGCGGGGCTGCCACGTTGATCCCGACCCGGCCGTTGGAGGTGATCCGCATGCCGGTGGCCGAGGCGGACCACGGCACGATGCACAACCCGCCGGCATCGGCCGCATCGGAGGTGGAGCCGCGCCACATCAACACCTGGTCGCCGCCGACGACCATGCTGTTGTAGGCGCCGCTCGCGGCCCAGGGAAAGAACGACAGCGTGTTGGGCTGCCCGGCTCCGGTGAGGGCCAAGCCGCTATTGGGTGCGGTTGGTCGGATCGTGACTCCGGAGAAGGTCGGGGCGTTGGCCGTCCCGAGCCCCAGCGCAGTCGCGCCCTGGGCCGCCGTGCCGGTGAGCACGCTGCGGCCCGACGGGCCGGCGTCGGTGATGTCGGCGGAAGCCGGGCCCGTCACCGGCTTGCCGGAGGCGCGGGTGACGTCCAACACCCGCCAGTTGCCGGACGCATCCGAGACCGCCACCGCCATGTCGCCGGCCGCCGTGACGAGGTTCGCCCCGCCCGGCAGGACCAGGCTTGCGGCGTTGTGGGCGAGCGTCGCTGCGCCGGTGAAGCGCAAGAGCCGCACCCGGTTCGGGCCGGTGCCGAAGCTCGTGACCGTGCCGGTGCCGGTGAGCGCCACCTTGAGCACCGGCAGCGCGCCGAGGTCGACCGTGGCGGCAACCGCCATGGTCGCCTCTGCCGCCGTGAGGTCGAGGCCGCCGGTGGCGCGGTCGATCCGCAGGGCCTCGCGCCAGGTGCCGCCATCGGCCGAGACCTTCACCCGAAGGTCGTCGTCGCCGGTCAAGCCCAACTCCGCCCGGCCGGAGAAGCCGGACTGGAACAGCAGCGACAGGGTGTTGCCGGACGCTTCCTTGTTGAGGGTGTAGCGCACGTCTCCGGTCCCGCCCTCGCCCGCCGTCAGGGCGGTCCACAGCGCCTTGTTGAGCTTGGCGGCGAACGGGTTCTGCGCGTCGGCGGTGGTGCCGAGCCCGAGCCGCGCGAGGTTCTGGAACGCCGTCAGGGTGGAGCGGAACGAGGCCCACGCCACGCCTGTGTAGATGTACAGGTCCGCCTCGTCGGCCACGAAGGCCATCCAGCCGGGGCGCGGCACGAAGGAGCGCCACGCCCCGTCCTGGCAGCGCACCACCCGGCCCGCCCAGCCCGTCCACGCGCCGGAGGGCGTGGCCCCGGCGATCAGGTAGCGGTCGCCCTCCGCCGGGTTGG
Organism: Pseudomonadota bacterium; assembly: GCA_023386115.1. Lineage (GTDB taxonomy): Bacteria > Pseudomonadota > Alphaproteobacteria > Rhizobiales > Beijerinckiaceae > Methylobacterium. The sequence goes on along the minus strand of JAEWKL010000858.1, from coordinate 5,958 downwards.
CGGGCGGCACCGTCAGGTCCTTGTCGAGGACCGCGAGCTGGACCAGCGTGTCGAGGCCGACCAGGGCCTCGTTGTGCGTCACGTGCTTCTGCGCCTGCGCCGCCGCCATCAGCGGCAGGGCGAGGTGGGCGGTGGCTGCGTCAGGCATACAGGGTCGCCTTCAGGGCCGCGCCGCGGCCGTAGGTTGCCGAGAGTTGGTGGATGGCGACGGACAGGCTCGTCACCGGCCCGCCGAAATCCGCCGCCTGGTGGGCGGTGGTGTAGGTGACGGCGGGTGCCGTCGCCTCGAAGCTGCGCAGGACGGTCGAGCCCGACAGCACGTCGAGGGCGTAGGCTTCGGCTTCCTCGGCGAGCGGCACCTCGACCTGTTCCCACGGGTCGCCGTCGATCCGGGTGCGCCGGATCCAGGTGAGCTGCAGGTCGCCCGACTCCGTCCGTACCATCCGGGCTTGTGCCGGTGCGTAGGGGCGCAGGCCCACGCCCCGGAATGCCTGGGTGGCGCCTGCATAGGATGGATCGTCCTGCGGCCAGCCGCGCGGCCCCCAGCGCCAGGCGAGCGGCAGGGCGCGCGCGGAGAACGGCATCCCGGACTGCACCAGCGCGTCCGAGAGCACCACGAACGGCACCCCGGCCGGCGTCGGGGTCCCCAAGGCGAACTCCGTCCCGAGCTGGCCGCGCAAGAGGTTGGCGAGCCGGTAGCGGCCGGGCGCGAGCAAGGTGGCCTGCGCCCATTGCAGCACCTCCCACTCGCCCGACGGCGTCAGCAGGGCCGCGACGTTGGCCCCGTTGAGCACGTCGATGTCGGGCGCCGAGGCGAGTTCCACCCCGCGCGGCACCTCGACGAAGACCGCGTTCACCCGGTCCCAGCGCCCGCACGGGCCGGAATAGAGCTCGGCGGTCAGCCGCCCGATGATCGAGCGCGCGCCCACCGTCGCATCCTCCGCGAACGCCCCGCCGACGGTCGCGCGCAGGACCGCCACGGGCGACCACGGCGCCGTGTAGGCGGCCAGATACGGCGCGTGCGCCACCGCGTCCGCGCGCAGGAGCGGCAGGTCGAGGAACTGGAACAGGGCCACGCCCACCGTGGCCGGCGGCTCGGACGGCCGCGGGGTCGCGGCGCCGTCACGGTAGGCGAAGGCCGACAGATCCGTGCGGATGCCGCTCGCCGGCCGGCCCGCCTCCAGGCCGAGACGGGTGAGCCGGTAATCGGTGGAGGACCCGGGGAGCGACAGGGTGACGACGTCACCGGCATCCAAGGCGAGACAGGACGGCGGCAGGGTGGCCCCGACCTGCTCGCGCTCGACCACGCCCTGATAGAGCAGAGCCTGCGCGATGCCCCGCGCCGCCCCCTCGTCCAGGCACAAGGGCACGCTCACCCGCTGCACCGCGTTGGCCCGGCCGTTGCCGCGGCGCGCCTCGACCGAGGCCGATTGGTAGCCGCGCTGTGGATCGATGTAGGTCAGCGCCACCACCCCCGGCAGCGCCGTCTCCTCCCCCCGGATGCGCCGATAGTCGCCGCTGCCGACGTCCCGCGCCACCAGGTCGTCGGCGGTGAGGGAGGCCACCGGCGCCCGCGCCAGCGGCGCGAAGACCAGCCGCCCGGCCGACTCCGCCGCATCGAAGAAGAAGCACGTGCGCAACGGGTCGAGCGAGGCCCGCGGCGTCTGCACCTCCGTGACGGCATAGCCCTCCACCAGGCCGGAGAGCTGCCCGACCTCGACCGGCACGCCCAAGCCCCCGCACAGCTCGGCCACCACGTCGGCGATCGGTGTCAGGCCGAGCCGCCCGTTGATCCAGTGGCCGAGGCGGTAGTTCGGCCCGTCGCTCCACACGCCCGCCTGGCGCGGGAAGTCCGGGTAGGGCCGGGCATCCCAGGTCCAGACGAACAGCCGCTCGGGATCGACCATCCGGCCGCCATAGATCGACGAGACCGGGTTGCCGGCACGTCCCTGCCAGTAGGCGAGCGTCGCTTCGAGGTAGGCGCGCTGCGCCGCCAGGTCCCGCCGGCCGTTCGAGTAATAGGGCAGGACCGACTCGGACGACTTCGGATCGACGAAGACGTTGGGCTGGTTCATGCCCTTGTCGACCGCCGGGCAGCCCACCTCAATGAAGCGGATCGGCTTGCCCTGCGGCACCCATGCCGTCGCCGTGGCCTGGCGTACCCCGCCCGGCCGGTCGCGGTGCGGGTTCGCCCACCAGGCGCGCAGATCCTTGAGCCGGAAGACCCAATGCTCGCCGTAAGCGCTGTCGGCGATCGGCACCCGGTTCTGTGCGTCGCGATCGGCGGGCGTCGGGTAGGACCAGTCGAACAGCTCGCCGGCCGCGATGTTGCCGGCGAGGTAGCCCGGATCGTAGGGCGAAGGAGCACCGGTCGTGAACGTGGTCGACTTGGCGTCGAGGTGGCCGAACCCGTCACGCCAATCGGCGAGGGGCATGTAGTTGTCGATCCCGACGAAGTCGATGACCGGGCTCGACCACACCGGATCCAGGTGGAAATACACGTCGTTCGAGCCGTCGGCCGGGCGATGATTGGCGTACTCCGTCCAGTCGGCCGAGTAGCCGAGCTTCGTCCCCGTCCCCAGGATCGCCCGCGCATCGGCGGCGAGCGCCACGAGCTGCGCCGCCGCCGGGAAGGTCGAGGGACCCGACCGCACCGTGGTGAGCCCGATCATCTCCGAGCCGATCAGGAACGTGTCCACCCCGCCCGCCGCCTCGGCGAGCCGCGCGCAGGTCAGGACGAAGCGGCGGAACGAGAATTCCGCCTTGGCGCAGGTCACCGTCCGGCCGTTCCAGGCCAGGTCGGACGGCGCCACGCTGCCGAAGAACGCCGCCACCTGGCCGGACGCGGCGGACGTCTTGTCGACGGTGCCGGGCCGGCCGGGCGCCGGGTGGCAGGTCACGCGCCCGCGCCAGGGAAACGCCGCCTGCTCCGCCCCGCCATAGGGGTCCGGCAGCCCGTTGCCGGCCGGAATGTCCATCATCACGAAGGGGTAGAGCGTGACGGCGTAGCCCCGAGCCTTCAGCGCCCCGATCAGCTGCACCACCGACAGGTCGGACGGCGCCCCGCCGAGCAACGGGCTGCCCGTGGCATCGCAGCTGACGATGGCGGCGCTCGCCCGGTCGACCCCGCCGGCGAGCCAGTCCGGATCGGTGGTCTTGGCGGCCGTCTCCGCCTTCGGGACGATGCGGCAGGCGCCCAAGCGCAGATCCGTGCCGTGCCAGGCGACCACGAGCGAGACGTGCCGGCAGCGCGGCGCTTCGACCGCGAGCTGATCCAGCGCCTTGAGCGCGTCGACCCTCCCCGACACCGTGTTCTGCCCGGCGATCCCGCCGAAGGTCGAGGCGTTGACCGGCGCGGTGGCGTAGGCGAACTCGCCCATGCTCGGGATCAGGGTGACGGCGGTGACCAAATCCTCGAGGGCCTGTCGGCCGGAGGCAGTGGGCGCGCGCCGGATGACCTCGGCGGTGATGACCGGGACCCGGTTGCCGAAATCGGCAAGCGGCAGATCTTCGAACACAATGTAGGCCAGTCCCCGGTAGGCCGGGGCGTTGGCGGCGCCCTCGATGGCGGCGATCTTCGGGTCCGGCCCCTGCGCCTCGTCGCCGAGATAGACCCGGGCGCCGGTGGCCGCGAGGGTGATCGGCTTGCGGGGGGCCCAGACCTGGCCGAGGGCGACGATCGGGCCTTCGCACAAGGCGATCGCGACGCTGACGCTGTAGGCATAGGTCACGTTGAAGGCTTTCTGCCCCGCCCCGCCCTTGCCGCCGGAGGACTTCACCTTCTCGACTTTCTGCGTCTCCTTGATCCTGGTGGCCCAGATGATCTGCCCGCCGACGCGGACCCGGCCGAAGACGCGGCTGATGGCGGCGCCCTCGGTCGAGGCGGTGACGTGCAGGTCCGACAGGCGCGGGCCGAGATTGATCTGAGGCTTGGGGCGGGAGCCGAACAACGCCCGGTCGAGGGCGCTGCCGCCCGCGGCGCCGAGCATCTGGCCGAGGGCCCCGCCGACCGGGCCGCCGAGCGCGGTGCCGACCGCCTGGCCGGCATAGGACAGGACGAGCGTGCTCATGGCGCGGGCTCCCGTGGGGCCTTGGGGACGATCCCTGGCGGGATCGCGGGCAGAGGTTCGGGAAATCGGAAGGCGTAGGCGATTCGCCGGGACCAGGCCGGCGGGATCCAGGTCTCGACCACCGCGTGACCGTCATAGGCGTGGATCATGTGGGACGGGACCACCAGGATCGCGCAGTGCTTGGCCGGCAGACGATCGCGCCAGCGAAACAGCAGCACGTCGCCGGGCTCGGCCGCGGAGGGCGCGAGCGGCACCAAGTGGCGGGCAGCGGCATCCCGCAGCGACTCCTGCCTGCAATCCTCCGCCCAGCTCGGCGTATAGGGCGGCGGCACCTCCGGTTCGGCACCGTACAACGCGGCGTAGACTCCCCGCAGCAGGCCGAGGCAGTCGCAGCCGGCGCCCCGCAGGCTGGCCTGGTGATGGTAGGGCGTGCCGAGCCAGGTGCGCGCCAGCGCGACGACGCGCGCGCGGGTCTCAGCCGAGGCGGCCTCCATCATTGTCGGCTCCCTGGACGGCGTAGGCCACGGCGTAGTCGTTGCCCGGCAGGTCCGGGAAGCCACGGAAGTTGGCGACGTTGGCGAACTTGTCCCGGCAGCTCGCCAGGGACTTGTCGCAGCCGGCGACGACCCGGAACGCGTCGCCCGGGCTGATCGAGGCCGGCATCGGCTCCCACAGGTCGAGGACCGCGAGCGCCCCGGTGCGGGAATGCGCCCGCACCTCGACCACGGCACCGGCATTGGCGCCGGAGGTCCAGACCAGCCGGCCGGCCTCGAACCAGCGGGCGGCGTAGCCGGCGAGCCCGGAGGCCGACAGGGTGCGGGCGCTTCTCACCGTCGCGACCGTGCCGCTGCCGCGCATCGCCGGCGCGGTGGCGTCGACCTTGCAGCGGCCATCCCCGAGCAGCGCGTCGCAGGAGCGCTGGTAGACCCGGCCGCGGGGCTGGTTGAGCCGCTCAGTGAGGCCGCGGACCTCCGCCGCGAAGGCGGCGGGCCCGCGCGACACCTCGCCCAGGGTGCCGGAGAGGACGAGGATCCGGTCGGCCGTGCTCGACCAGTCGACCCGCCAGACCGCGACCGCGGCGCCGTCGAACAGGCCGCGCGCCAGCTCGGCCTCGGCGAGGCGCCCGCTGGTGAGCGCCCCGACGATCTCAAGGCTGTCGGCGGTGAGCCCGGTGCCCTGTTCCAGCGCCGTGCCGGTGGCGCCGCTCTCGGCCGAGCACGGGACGCCATCGACGATCAGATTCTCGTCGTGGTCGGTGAAGCCGAGGCGCAGTCCGTCGGTGCGGGTGACGATCCAGCACGTGCACAGGGTGGTGACCCCGCTCGCCAGGCTAGCGGCGAGGCTGGGCGGCAGGGCTTTCATGCGATCACCGCCGGATCTCGAGGATCGGGATGTCGGCGACCACGCCCGCGCGCAGGGCCTGGTGGTCAATCTCGATGCGGTCGGTGGCGAAGCGCACCGGCACGTCGAAGGCGAAGCCGGCGGTCACCACGGCTCCCGGGGCGGGCGCGGCCTGCAGGGTGACGAGCCCGGTGGTCGCATCGAGCGTGAAGGCCGAGGCAGCGAGCGGCACCCCGCCGGCCGCGACCAGAACCGGTCGAAGAGGTGCATGGGGAATCGTCTCGCTTGGGAGGTGGGAAGGCGCCTCGCACGCTCGGGCACGTCAGGTCACACGCCGGATTGCGCGCATCTCTCCTCTCCCCGCCCGTGGGGAGAGGGCCGTGCTCCCGTCCAGGGAGTGCGGCGAGCCCGTAGGGCGAGGGTGAGGGAGCGTTTCCGAAGGAGCCTCATTCGTCGAGACCCCCTCACCCTCGCTTCGGCTGCGCCTGCGCTCGCCGCGCCGACGACAAGGTCGTCGCGGCCCTCTCCCCGCCCGCGGGGAGAGGGG
>JAEWKL010000853.1 GCA_023386115.1 Pseudomonadota bacterium | reverse complement strand
CCCCCCCCCCCCCCCCCCCCCGCCGGGCGCCTTGACCAGGCTCGAGATCGCCTCTTCCCGAGATCGCCTCTCCCGCTGACGATTTCCGAAGCGAGCGGTTTGCGCTGGATCAAGGCGTCCGGCGCGGCGCCCGTCAGGCTCGGCCTTCAGCCGGAACGGGGAAAGCGGGTCGTGTCCTCCCGAGGCTCGCCCTGGGCCGCTCCGCGAAGAGCCGCCGCGCCCGCGAAAACCCGCGGTGGGCTGCCCGACCAGGGCGCGTCGCGAACGAGGGGGCGTCACGCCGTCATCCCGATCCACGGAGGTCCGATCCGAGCCGGCCGGCTGCGAGAAGGCTGGCGAGGGTCTCGAAGGCGAGCGGCTTGTCGACGACGGAAATCCCGGCATCGCGCGCCCGGGTCCGGATGCGCGGGTTGGGATGGCCGGTGATCAGGATGACGGGAATGCCGGCATCGAGGTCCCGCAATCGTCGGCAGACCTCGAGCCCGTCCATGCCCGGCATGACCTGATCGAGCAGCACGCAGAGCGGGCAAGGCCCGGGAAAGGCCGACAGGAGTTCGGACCCGCTGGCGAAGGTCTCGACGCGGTGCCCTTCGCTCTCGAACAGGAAGCGGGTCGAGTGCAGGACCGCCGGATCGTCGTCCACGACGTAGATGGGGGAAACGCTCACCATGGGACCGGCCGTGAGGATCGAGGCGAGGAGACGAGACCCGACCTTCGGGGGCCGGAGGGTTGCCCGCCTTGACCTGCCTCAAGAGCGTCAGGCGAGGCCGGCCAGCACCGCGCTGCGCACCAGGTCCTGAAGGGTGGCGGCTCGCGTCTTGGCCATCAGCTTCGCCCGGTAGATCTCCACGGTGCGCGGGCTGATGTCGAGGGCGCGACCGATCTCCTTGCTGGTCGCTCCGGCGACGAGACGGTCGAGGACCTGACGCTCGCGCTCGCTGAGCGTCCCGACCCGCTGCAGGAAGTCCTGGACGGTCGGGTCCGCCGCCATGGCCGTCCGGCCGGGCGACAGGGCGGTACGCAGGGCCCGCAGGAGCACCTCGTCGTCGAACGGCTTCTCGATGAAGTCGCAGGCGCCCCGCTTCATCGCCTCCACGGCGAGCGGAATGTCGCCGTGGCCGGTCATCATGACGACGGGGAGCGCGTGTCCGGCCGCGCGCAGGCAGCGGATGAGGTCGAGCCCGTCGATGCCGGGCATGCGGATGTCGGTCAGGATGCAGCCCGAGACCAGCGTCGCGGCGCGCGCGAGCAGCTCGGTCCCGGTCTCGTAGAGGCGCACGGCGAATCCGGAGGTCTCGAGCAGGAAGGCGAGCGAGTCCCGCATGGCGGGATCGTCGTCCACCACGTGCACCAGCTCAGCCGCCATGGCCCGGCTCCTCGTCCTGCGCCGCCGGCAGGGTCAGGCGGAAGGAGGCGCCGCCGGCCTCGTTGCGCTCGACCTCCAGCCGCCCGCCATGCGCCTCGCTGATGGTGCGGCAGATCGAAAGCCCGAGGCCCATGCCGCCCGGCTTGGTGCTGACGAAGGGCTGGAACAGGCGCTCGGCCACCTCGTCGGCAATCCCGGGCCCCGTATCCGAGACGGCGATCTCGACCCTGTCAGGGGTGAGAAGCCGCGCGTCGATGCCGAGGTCGCGGCGCGGGCTCCGCGCCATGGCCTCGCGCGCGTTGCGGATCAGGTTGACGAGGACCTGCTGGATCTGGAGCCGGTCGGCGAGGACCGAGCCGACCCGGCGGTCGAGCGCGAGATTCAGGACGACGCCCTGCTCGCGGGCGCCGACCATGGCGAGCGCGCAGGCATCCTCGATCAGCCGCACGACCGGCTCGACGCGCCGCTCGGTCTCGCCCCTTGCCACGAAGTCGCGCAGCCGGCGGATGATCTGGCCGGCGCGCAGCGCCTGCTCGGCGACCTTGTCGAGGACGTCGACCGCCGTGGCGACGGTGGCGGGATCGGGCTGCGCGAGGAGGCGGCGGCAGCCCTTGGTGTAGTTGGCGATGGCGCCGAGCGGCTGGTTGAGCTCGTGGGCCAGAGTGGCGGCCATCTCGCCCATCGCGCTCAGGCGCGACACGTGGACCAGCTCGGACTGGAGCTCCTGCAGGCGGGCCTGGATCCGCTGGCGCTCGGTGAGGTCGTTGATGAAGCCGGTGAAGAAGACCTGCCTGCCCGAGCGCATCTCCCCGATCGCGAGTTCCATCGGGAAGGTCGAACGGTCGCGCCGGCAACCCGTCACCACCCGGGCGGTGCCGATGATGCGGCGCTCCCCCGTGCGGTGGTAGCGGGCGAGATAGCCGTCATGCTCAGCTCTCATCGGCTCCGGCATCAGGATCCGGACATTCTGCCCGATCACCTCATCGGCCGCGTAGCCGAACAGGCGCTCGGCGGCCGTGCTGAAGCCCTGGATCAGGCCATCCTCGTCGATCACCACCATGGCATCCGGTACGGTGTCGAGGATCGAGCGCAGATGCGCCTCACGCGCGCGCAGGTCCGCCTCCACCCGCTTCTGCCCGTCGATGCTGACGACGATGCCGCGATGCCGGCAAGGCTTGCCGTCCGCACCGAGCAGGACGCGTCCGCGCGAGCGCAGCCAGCACGTCTCGCCGTCAGGCCGCACGACGCGGTAATCGATCTCGTAGGCGCCGCCCTCCCGCAGCGTGCGCTCGATCGCCTCCGCCCGGGCGCGGCGGTCGTCGGGATGCACCACGGCTTGCGTCGCGGCAAACGACGTCAGCCGCTCGGACGCAGCACCGAAGAGGCGCGCGCACGCCGACGACACGGTGATCCGGTGCGTCGGCAGGTCCAACGACCAGATGCATACCCCGACCTCGTCCAGTGTGTGGCGGAGCTCATCGGTGCTGAGACGGTCGGTGCCGCCTGGATCCGCAGGCGTTGTGGTCACCGGGTCGGTCCTCGCTCAGTCCGGAAGCAGGGCTTCGCGCCTGTTTCAAGTGAGCATTATTGCTTCGCACAGCCAGCCTGTTTGTATCATTTGATAGCAGTGTATCCCCCAGTTACGCTCACTCGTCCTGTCGCCGTTTCATGAGCAGGCGGCCTCTCCGTCGAAGCTGTCTGGATCTCGCGCAGCCTCGAATACTGAAGCGGGGTATGCCGGTCGGCTCGGCCGTCGCATCGAAGCTGGGGAAGCCGGATCCATGACGTCCTGATCGTCGCATCATGACAGGGGTCAGATCTGGCGCGCTGACCTTGGGAAGGCCGGCATCCATCGCCGCTCAGGCGCGGCGCGTGCATGATGGGCGCCGCATCAGCCCGTTGATCCGAAAGCACATGATCGTCTGAGTGTCGCCGCAGGACCCGCCCCTGGAGCAATGGACAGAACCATTCCGGTCGCTTTGCCGAAAGCCGCACGCCCGCTGCCGAGGGCCGCGAGACGAAGCAGAACATCGCCGGTTCTCGACGTGACGCCTCCTGCCGCTCGACAGCGTCGCCCGCGCGCTCCACGGGCCGGCTCGCCCCGGGAGCCAGGGCGACACGGTGCCTGAGCGCGCCGAGGTCTGCGCAACAACACTCGTCGTGACGTTGATTTCGATCGCTGGCCATCGCGCCCTGCGCGTGATTCACAGGTGTCGAATTATGTCGTTTGATATTTCCCGCGCATTCGTTCACTGAGGCGATGGTGTCGAGCGATGGATCGCAGGATTGGAATACCCCATGACGACCACTGACACGTCCAACGACGATCTGATTAGCCTGGTAGCCAGAATCGTATCGGCCTATGTGACGAGGAATAGCCTTCCCGTCGCGGATCTGCCGGCCTTGATCACGGCGACGCATGCGGCGCTCGGCAAGCTCGATGCGCCTGCAGCCCCGGAGCCCGTTCGCCTGCAGCCCCCGGTGCCGATCAAGAAGACGGTGGCGTACGATTACATCATCAGCCTGGAAGACGGCCGGAAGTACAAGGCGTTGAAGCGCCACCTCAACGGCCGCGGCCTCACCGCCGAGGAGTACAGGCGCAAGTGGGGCTTGCCGCCCGACTATCCGATGGTCTGCGAGGCTTACGCCAGAACCCGGTCCGAGCTGGCGAAGAGCATCGGCCTCGGGCAGTCGGCACGGGCAGGAGCGCGATCGCGATGACCGCCGCGACCCGGGCCGTCACGCCCGCCCCCGGCGGTATGTTCCGCTGACCGGCTCGGCAAGGTCGAGGCTCCACCTGGACCCGCGTCTGTCGCCCCGCGGAGGCCGGGGCGGCCCTCGTGGCGCACCGGCCGGGATCGAGGGGGCGGCGGTGCTCGTGCCGTGAGCGCCGTCGCCGGTTCACGCCTCACGCCGCCTTGATCTCGATCGCCTTCGGGGTGACGGCGGCGGTCTTGGGTTTCGGCAGCTTCAAGGTCAGGACGCCCTTGTCCATCCGGGCATCGATCTCCTCGGGCTTCGTGCCGGGCGGCAGCTCGATCGTGCGCGAGAAGGCGCCGTAGCTGCGCTCCGTCACCTTGCGGGCGCCCTTCGTCTCCTCCTTCTCCTGGCGCTTCTCGCCGCGGATGAGGAGCAGGTCGTCGGCAAGCTCGATCTGCACGTCGCCGCGATCGAGGCCCGGCAGCTCGGCCGTCACCTCGATGTGGTCGTCCCGCTCGATCACGTCCATTCGCGGGAACGGTCCGGCCTGGAGGAAGCCGGGTATTCCCGACAGGACCTTGCCCGACCAGACCTCGCCCAGCATCCGGTCGATCTCGCGCTGGAACGGGAACGCGGCCGGCAGCGCACGCTCGGACGCGTCGCTGCGATCGCCGAAGGCAAGGAGGGATTTGAGGTTCATGGCGGTCTCCTCAGGGTTCGTGCCGGCTCGGGACAGCCGGCCGATCGAAGGAGGCCACCACCGCGATGCGCCCGCGTTGAGGTGCATCAAAGGCGCCCGGTCAGCGGGACATCAGCACCGGGACCGTCATCGAGGCGAGGATCGTCCGGCTGGTCCCGCCGAGGATCGCCTGACGCAGGCGCGAATGGCCGTAGGCGCCCATCACCAGGAGGTCGGCCCCGCGATCGGCGACGTGCGAGAGCAGGGCCTCGCCCGCCGGCAGGCCGCCCGGGATGACGTGGAACACGGCCTCGATCCCATGCCGGGCGAGATGGCGGACCGCCCGCCAGCGCGTCGCCTCCGGCACCGGCTCGTCGGTCACGCTGACGAGCTCGACGCGGGCGGCGCGGCGCAGGAGCGGCAGCGCGTCGCTCAAGGCCCGCGCCGCCGGCGCGCTGCCGTCCCAGGCCACGACCGCGCCGGCGTGCCGGGGCGGTGCCTCCTGGATGTAGGGGACGACCAGGATCGGGCGTGCGCCCTCGAACAGCAGGGCCTCCAGGTAGGCGTCGGCGGGCTTGGGCGCGGCCTCGTCGGCCTGCTCGATCACCACGAGATCGCTCAGATGGACGAAGCCGGCGAGGCGATGCGGCGCGAGCGGCGCCGAGGTGCAGATCGCGCTCGTCTCGCAGGACAGCCCCGCCTCCCGCGCCGCGGTGGCGACGGCCTCGACCGCCGCGTCGGCCTGCTCGCGCGCGTCCTGCTCGGCGGCCACGACCAGGTCGTAGCGGATCTCCGCCTGCGCGAAGGTCTCGAACGGCACGAGCGGCAGGACGCTCACGGCGGTGACGCAGGCGTCGCATTGCGCCGCGAGCCTGATGCCGTACGGCGCGGCGCGCCGGCCCACCCCGTCGACGACGATCGTCAGATCCTTGATCACGGCTGCTCTCCCGCTGATGAGATCCGTCGAGGATCCACCCGGTCGGGAGGCGCCGCCTTGATCCACCGCAAGGGCGGCCGGGTTCCGCGGACCCGGTCGGTGCCGGCGAACGGAATGTCGTCTCCGATCAAGCGGGCCCTCGTGAAGCGACCTAGCCTCCCGGTGGCGCCCGGGCAGATAGCGGAAGGCCGGGTCGCCTGTGGAGGTTGTCTGTGGAGGTTGTCATGCCGGTCAAGACACCCAGGGAACTCTTCGTGCGGATGCTGAGCGATGCCCGGCACCATGCGGAGCGGGCGACGAAGGTCTACGAGGAGCTGAGCCAGGTCGCGCAGGATCCGGCCATCCAGGAAGCGCTTCAGTCGCGCGCCTTCATCCAGCACAAGATCATCAAGTCGCTCGACCGCTGCTTCGAGCTCATCGGCGAGACGCCGATCACCGCCAATGGCCGGCTGCAGGAGGTCTTCGTCGAAGATTTCCGGCGCGAGCTGGCCGAGATCCAGGCGCCTGCCGCCAAGGCCCTGTTCATCCTCGTCAAGGCCAACCACCTGATGCACCTTCGCATCGCCGAGTACAGGGCCCTGGTGGCCATGGCCGATGTGAGCGGGCATTTCGGCGTCGGTGTCCTGCTGGAGAGCTGCCTGGCGGACAAGCTGGCCTTCATCGAGCGGACCGGCCGCCTGATCCGCCGCACGATCGAGAGCAAGCACGCGGTCAAGCTCGCGGCCTGAGCCCGGCCGGCGGAGCCCCGCGCCGCAGGGCCGGCGCGGGGCCTTCGGTCATCAATCATGGTGCCGCCGAGCTTTGAGCCAGCGCTCGTGAGGGCGAGCCGGCCGGCGGCGCGGCTGAGGCGCGGGGCGACGGGACATTCGGAGAACGAGCCATGCCCGCTTCATCCCCTCGACAGGCCGCTCTCGATCCGCGGGACCGGGCCGGTTCCGGCCAGGGCTCGCCGACGCCGTCCCTGGCGCGACGAGCCGCCCACGAGGCCGGACGCTATCTCGGCTTCGCCGCCTACCTCCTGGTCATCTTCGGCACCCTGATCCTGTTCAGCGTCAACATCTACGCGAGGGCGGACGAGGACGTCCCGCATTTCCCGAGCTATCATTTCTACGCGCTCGGCCTGATCAATGCCCTCGTGCTGGCCAAGTTCATGCTGGTCGCCGAGGCGGCGAAGCTCGGCTCCCTCACCGTGGGGCGACGCCTCGAGGAGGGGCCGCTCGCCTACGCGATCCTGTACCGCTCGCTTCTGTTCACGGCGGTCCTGGTAGCCGCCTACGTGCTGGAGGAGCTGCTGGTCGGGGCTTGGCATGGGAAGCCGCCGCGCGCCGTCCTTCCGGAGATGGCGGGCGGCCCGCGCGGCCTCGCCTCCGTCGCCTGGGTCATGTTCGTGGCCCTGATCCCCTATTTCACCTACCGGGAGATCGACCGCGCGACCGGCGGGATGTGGCTGCGCGCACTCCTCATGGAGTCCGCCGGGCGACGCGCGGATGCGGCGCCGGGCCCGGATGCGCCCTCGGCGCCGAGGTGAGAGGCCGAGGACGTCGCCCACTCCGCCGCGCCCGGGCGGGATCCTGTCCTCGGGGCGGATCCCGGGGGCGGATCCCGGGCCGGGTCGGCGGCATCGGCCCCAAAGCCTCGTCGTTTCATCCGGACCGGACCCGGGGTGCAGCGGGCCGGGAGGTGGTCTCGGCGCCCAGGGCGGCGCGTCGACCGTCCAGGGCGTGCCGGGCATGCGCGACAGCGGTCGAGAAGGCCGACAGCCGGTCGGTGTCCAGGCCGCCGGGAGACCGGCCCAGGACGCACGAGACGAGCCCTCGGAACTCGCCCTCCAGCGCCGCCAGGTCGGGCGGCGTGGCCCGCGGCGCCTCGTCGGCGATCTCGACCAGCCGCTGGACCGGCCGCCAGTCCTGCTCCGACCGTCGGCGCGTCCGGTAGCTCGACGCCGCCGCGAAGAGCGAGCCGGCGAGGCTGACGACCAGGCCGCCGAGATAGACATATTGCTGCGCTTGATCGAAGAAGCTCTCGTCGCCGTTGCTCAGATAGGCCGCGACGCCCGGATGGAGCGGCAGGACCGAGTTCTTGTCGTCGGGATCCGGTGCCTCGATCTGGGCGGCGAGCGGCGTGACGGCCATGAGCTTGGCCTTCGTAGTCAGGATCGAGCGCGCGATCGCGGCCGCGACCACGTTGGGCATCAGCTCCGACGCGGCGAAGCGGTAGGTGACCGCGAGCGTGGTGGTGCTGTCGCTCGGCGTCGGGGGTCTCGCCCGGAACGCCCCGACGGGGACGTCGATCGACTCGAAGCCCGGGAAGCGCTTGCCCATGGCCTCCGCCTCGTCGAGGGCGAGGAGTTTCGGCGTCCCCCGGGTGGCACGGGCGACCGCGGCGACGACGTCGACGACCTCGCCCGGAGCGATCGGGCCGATCGCCAGGATGGCGGCGAGCGTCTTCTGCCTGGCGGCCTCGGCGAGGCCGTCGATCGGCAGAAACATCCTGCCGACCGCCTTCGCGGGCACGTTGAAGTAGCTCAGCACCATGTCGAGTACCCGGGCATTGTCGGCCTGCAGCGGGCCGGACGGGATGCCGACCGTCCGGCCCGCGAGGTTCGCGATCGCGTCGACGGGGCTGTGCGGCGGCAGGACGAAGGCGACGACGTCCCGGCGCAGGATCATGATGGTCTGTGCATTGGCGGGCGGCGCCGCGTCGCTGCGCAGGATGGCGAGATCGGTCCGGCGCTCCTCCAGCGCCTGGGCGCTCCCTGCGAGGCCGTCGACCTGCACGAGCTGCAGGTTGACGCGGGGATGCTGGACCTTGGAGACCGACGCGAAGGCGGTGATGAAGCGGTAGGCCGCGCTGCCGGGCGGGCCCGTGGTGATGCGCAGGTCGGCATGGGGCGACCAGACATGCGCGAGCGCGAACCCGGCGGCTGCGACGAGCAGCACCCCGGCGATGGCGGCGGCCCAGTTCCATCTGCGCCGGGGCGGCACGACGGGCGCGGCGCGGTCCAGCCCTGCCTGGTCGGGACGGGTGGGAGCGGGTGTTGCGTCGTCCATCATCACCTTCGCTCCCGGCACATCGGCCGCACCGTGCGGCTCCCCGAGACGGCGCAGGCCCCTTCGCACCTTCGGCGACGCCGGGGAGGCCCTTGAGAATCGGGATTGCGGCGCGTGCGGCTGCGACCGCCACGTTGTCCTTCTGCGGGAGACGAAGGGCCGATGCGGACATGTCATCGTGGCCCGGAAACGCGCTCCCGACTTGATCCGGTGGGACACGGACCAAGCGGCCCCCGATGTGCCGCGATCCGGCGAAACGCTGCTCCGGGCGGCCGTCAGTGCGGGCCAGTCCGGCGATCGGACCGGCATGCCGCGCTTCGCCTGACCGGCCGGATCAGATCTCCGGAATAGCCGCCGTGGCCCGGCAAGCTCGCGCAGGCCGCCTGAGAGACGACACGCAAAGATGTCCTCTTCGATCAAGCTTCTGTCTGCGCGACGTGTTCTGATCTGATCGATCTTCGGTCATCAATGCGCCAATGGATCGGATGTCTGTAAATAAACTAGTATAATATTCTCGATTTATTTATTTTAATCTATGCGAGATAAAATATATAAGATACATGTGAAGTATTTTTTGAAGGGGGATCAAGGACGCGACGCTCGAAACCGGGAGGCTGTCGATGTTTCTCGAAATGCGAAGAATGGTCGCTGCGGGAACGCTCGGATCCGCCGTTGCGCTGGGATCGGTCGTGCCGGTCGGCGCCGGACCGCTTCCGGTCGTGTCCAGCGAGCAGATTGCCGGCCAATCGATCACGCAATCCGCGCATTGGTACGGCTGGGGACCGGCCTGGGGCGGAGCCTTGGCGGCCGGAGCCATCGTGGGCGGGGCCCTGGGTCTCGCGGCGGCCGCCACCGCTCCGCTCAACCCATACTGGTATGGATACCCGGCCTACGGTCCTGCCTATTATGCCTATCCCGGATATTACCGCCCCTATCGCCGGGTCTACTGGAGGGGATATGGCTGGCCCAGGTATTATTCGTACCCCGGCTACCGCTACGGCTACAGGCGCGTCTATTGGCGCTCCAGCTACGGGTGGGGATATCCTCGCGTATATTATCGGAGATCCTACTGGTATTAGGATGTCGTCGGGCGCCCCACCGTCAAACATCCCCAGACTGTCTGATTCCCGCGTGACGTCAAAGCCAGGACGGGCTCGTCGCAGGCCGCCCGGTTTTTCAGAGGACGGGTGTGCATTCGCAATCGGAGGCTCCCGGTTTGCCCTGGCGTGCCGCTTCGGGACGGGCGCGGGCGCCCTACCGCCGGCGACGTCACCGCGAGCCGATCCGGGAGCCTGCGAGCCGGAGCCGCGCAGAGGCGCAGCCGCCGCAGGGGATGAGGGAGCCGAGGGCCGATGGCATTCACCAGCCGCAGCGAGCGGGCGTCGAGGCGCCGGCATGGGAGCCGGATCCGTACCGCCGGTCTCGGCTTGCGCCTCGCGCCGATGGTCCCGCCGCTCATGGGACGGCTCATGGGACTGCTCATGGGATCCCTGCTCATGGCCGGGGCGGCGCCGGCTGCGCCGGCCGGCCTCTCGGGCTACCAGGGGGCCTGGGTTCTGGCCGGGCGCGACTGCGCCGAGGTGTACTCGTCCGCCGGGCGAAGCCTGGCGTTTCGCAAGCCGGTCGACCTCTTCGCTCCCGCCTTCATCGTCTCCGGCCAACGCATCAGGACGCCCATGGCCTCGTGCCGTGTCCGGTCGATCCGGACCGTCGACGGCCGCGACCATCTCGACCTCGACTGCGCGAACGCCGTCGCCTCCAACGACGTCAGGGTCATCATGGCGCCCGCGAAGGACGGAACGTTGACGCGGTACTACAGCGACCAGGATCCGACCGGCATCGCCTACCGGCGCTGCTCCGAGCGCCAAGGTCGAGCGTCCGCACGGTGATGAGGGTCGCTGCGGGATTCAGGACCGCTCCACATCGGAGACGACGTCCGCGAGGTAGAGTTCGAGGCGGCGCACGGCCTGGCCGTCGCGGCCGGTCACGGCGACCACGAGGCCCGCACCGCGGGAATGCGCCCGTCGGATGAGGGTCTCGGCCTTCGCGGCCGCCGCGCGCTCGGTCGCGGCGCGCAGGATCGCCCCCGCTTCTCCCGTCGTGATCCTGATCTCGTCCAATCCGTCGTCGGCCATGCTCTGATCGATGCTGCGCCGAGCCGAGCCGGCTGCTCCCGGCCTCGGAAGCGTCAATGGAATCGTGTCGATGAACGGTGTGCAACCGTCACATCGCCATATCTTTCCGAGTTGTCACGACTCTGGAATTTCGCGCCAGCCAGTGTATCTTACAATCAAAATGCGGTCACCATCGGTGTTACTGATGACAGTATCCGATTGGGCGCAACTGCTACGCGGGCTGCTGGTCTGGCCATAGCCCGGCTTCGTCGCGACGATGCATGACCCGTGACGGCCGTCTGCCAGGCGGGGGCTTGATCGTGATCAAGGGCGGGCCGGCGGGAAGGCGGTGAACGTTACGCGGTGAACTTGCAGACTGACCGAGACAGGGAGGTACGGTCATGAGGATATCGATCCCGACCGCGATGGCAGCGCTCCTCTTCGGGGCATGGCTCGGATTCGGCGCCGCGCCGGCGCAGGCCGCCCAAGGGTGCGGTCCGGGCTTCCACCGGACCGTGTACGGCTATTGTCGGCCGAACTACGGTGGGTATTACGGCGCGCCACGCGTTTACAGGGGCGGCTACGCCTATCGCGGCGGCGTCTACGGCCGGCGGGCTTACGGTGGCCGCGTCTATGGTGGCCGCGCGTATGGCGGCCGCGCCGTCGTCGCCCGCGGCGGCTACGGGCACCGGGTCGGCCATTACGGAGGCCGCGGCTTCGCCGGTGGGCGAGGCCGGCGGTAGGGTCTCGCGGGACCGTCCGGCGAGGATGCGTCCCGCGGCATTGGCCCGGACGGCCTGCGGCTTCCGGGCGAGCGTCGCGTCGGCGCTCCGCTGTCCCCTCCGATCAAGCCGGCCCGGTGCGACCTGCCACACTGGCCAGCCGTCCTCCGCAGGAGGGCGGCCCAGCGGCGAGGGCGATCATGCATCGAGGTCCAGGCGTCCGTCGAGGTGTCCTTCGTCCAGGTGTCCGTCCGAGTCGCGGTCTCCTCGGTCTCGGCGTCGTCCTGGCCCTTGTTCTGGTCCTTGACGTCGCGCCCGCCGCCCGCGCCGAGTCCGACCCCGCCGCGCTGACCGTCGGCACCGTCGCCGCCCAGCGCAAGGCCATCGACAAGCCCCTCGACTTCGTCGGCCGGATCGAGGCGCCGGCCCGCGTCGAGGTGCGGGCCCGGGTCGTCGGCTACCTCGACGCGGTCCTGTTCAAGGAGGGCGAGGTCGTGCGGGAGGGCACGCCCCTCTACCGCATCGAGCCCGACCTGTTCGAGGCCGCGGTGAAGCAGGCGGAGGGCGCGCTGGAGCGCAGCCGCGCCGCCGAAACCCTGGCGGCGATCCAGCTCCAGAGGGCGCAGGACCTCCTCGACCGCAATTCCGGCACGGTGGTCGCGCGCGACCAGACCCGCGCCGCCCTCGACCAGGCCCGCGGCGCCGTGATGGGTGACGACGCCACCTTGCAGACCGCGCGGATCAACCTCGGCTACACGAAGATCGCCGCCCCCATCACCGGCCGGATCGGCCGGACCAGCGTGACGAAGGGCAACGTGGTCGGCCCGGACAGCGGCGTGCTGACGACCATCGTCAGCCAGGATCCGATGTACGTGACCTTCCCGGTGAGCCAGCGCGAGTTCCTGCGGATGCGGCAGGGCGGTCCCCAGCCGGACCGGAGCCGGATCGCCGTCCGGATCCGCTTCCAGGACGGCTCGACCTACGACCAGGTCGGGCGCATCAACTTCGTCGACATCAGCGTCGATCGCACCACCGACACGGTGCCGGTGCGCGCGAGCCTGCCGAACCCGACCGGCACCCTGCGGGACGGGCAGCTCGTCCAGGTCGCGCTCCAGACCGGAGCGCCAGAGGAGAAAGTGGTGGTGCCGCAGGGGGCGCTCATCGCCGACCAGGGCGGCGTCTACGTCTTCGTGGTCGAGGACGGCCGCGCGGTGGTCCGGCGCGTGAGCGTCGAGTCGGGTGGCAGCGGCGGCGACGCGGTGATCGAGGCGGGGCTCTCGGGGGGCGAGCGCGTCATCGTCGACGGGCTGCAGCGCGTGCGTCCCGGCCTCCCGGTGCTGTCGGTGCCGGCAGGCCAAGGGGCCGGCCAAACGACCGGAAGGACCTGACCCGATGCTCTCCGCGATCTTCGTCGACCGGCCGCGCCTGGCGGTGGTGATCGCCATCGTCACGGCGATCGCGGGCGGGCTGGCACTGCTGGCGATCCCGGTGGCGCAGTATCCGGACATCGTGCCGCCCCAGGTCTCGGTGACGACGACCTATCCGGGCGCCGCCGCCGACGTCGTCGAATCGACCGTGGCGCAGCCGATCGAGTCGCAGGTCGTCGGCGTCGACAAGATGATCTACATGAAGAGCGTCAGCGGCAACGACGGCAGCTACACGCTCACCGCCTCGTTCGAGCTCGGCACCGATCCCGACATCAACGCCGTCAACGTCAACAACCGGGTCCAGATCGCGCTGGCGAAGCTGCCCGAGGACGTGCGCAAGCAGGGCGTCACGGTCAAGAAGAAGTCCTCGGCCCTGCTCGGCGTGCTGGCGGTCTACTCGCCCAAGGCGATCCAGGACCCGCTGTTCATCTCGAACTACGTCACCATCAACCTCCTCGACCGGATCCGGAGCACGCCGGGCGTGGGCGACGCGACCCTGTGGGGACCGCAGGACTACGCGATGCGGGCCTGGGTGCGCAGCGACCAGCTCACCGGCCTCAACCTGACCACCGGCGACGTCATCGGGGCGATCAAGGCGCAGAACGTCCAGGCGCCGGTCGGCCGCATCGGCGCCCGGCCGATCTCGGACGAGCAGCAGCTCCAGCTCAGCATCCAGACGCAAGGACGGCTCACCTCGCCCGAGCAGTTCCGCAACATCGTCCTGCGCACCAATCCGGACGGATCGCTCCTGCGGCTCGGCGACGTCGCCCGGGTCGAGCTCGGCGCGGCGAGCCTCGACCGCGAGACCCGGCTCAACGGCAGCCCGGCGACCGTCATCGCGATCTACCAGTCGCCCGGCGCCAACGCGCTCACGACACTGCGGGAGGTCACGGCGCGGGTCGCGACCCTGGCCAAGGCCTTTCCCGAGGGCCTCGAATGGAAGGTCACCTACGACCCCACCGCCTTCATCACCGAGACGGTGCACGAGGTGCAGAAGACGCTGGTCGAGGCCTTCGTGCTCGTCGTGATCGTGGTGTTCCTGTTCTTGGGGAGCCTGCGGGCGACCCTGATCCCGACGATCGCCGTGCCGGTGAGCCTGATCGGCACCTTCATCGCCCTCAAGGCGATCGGCTACTCGGCGAACTCGGTCTCGCTGCTCGCCCTGGTGCTGGCCATCGGCATCGTGGTCGACGACGCCATCGTGGTGGTCGAGAACGTCGAGCGGGTGATGGAGGAGCACCCGGACTTGTCGCCGCGCGAGGCGACGAAGCGCGCCATGGCGGAGATCACCGCGCCGATCGTCGCCATCACCCTGGTGCTGCTCTCGGTCTTCGTGCCGGTCGCCTTCGTGCCGGGTATCTCGGGCGAGCTGTTCCGCCAGTTCGCGGTGGCCGTCGCCGTCTCGATGCTGCTCTCGGCGATCAACGCGCTCACGCTCTCGCCGGCGCTCTGCGGCGTGCTGCTGCGGCCCCATCACGGGCCACGCCGGGGCATCATGGGTTTCGTCATGCGCTCGATCGACGCCGTGCGCGACGGCTACGGCGCAGCGGTCGCCCGCATCGTGCGCCTGTCGATCCTCGGCCTCGTGGTGACCCTCGCGGCGGCCTGGGGCACGGTGCAGCTCGCGCGGATCACGCCGACCGGGTTCCTGCCGGAGGACGACCAGGGCGCCTTCTTCGTGGTGGTGCAGCTGCCCGAGGGGGCCGCGGTGGGGCGCACCGCCGACGTCGCCGCAAAGGCCGAGGCGATCCTGCGCGAGGAGCACGCGGTGGCCGACGTCACGACGGTGGTCGGCCTCAATTTCATCGACAACTACTCGCAGAGCAGCGCCGCCTTCCTGGTCGTCACGCTGAAAGCCTTCGAGGAGCGCAAAGGGCCGGCCGACGGCGCCGCCGCGCTGATCGCCCGGCTCGGCCAGCGCTTCCGCGAGATCCCGGGCGGCCTCGTCGTGCCGCTTAGCCCCCCGCCGATCATCGGGCTCGGCACCGGCGGCGGCTTCGCCTACGTGCTGGAGGACCTGCGCGGCGGCGATCCGCGGGAGCTCGCCCAGGTCCTGCGCGGCCTCACCGTCGCGGCCAACCAGGAACCGAAGCTCAACCGCGTGTTCAGCACCTTCTCGGCGACGAATCCCTCGGTGTTCCTCGACATCGACCGCAACAAGGTCCAGATCCTCGGCGTCTCCCTCGACAGCGTGTTCCAGGCGCTGCAGGCCTCGCTCGGCGGCTACTACGTCAACGACATCAACCTGTTCGGCCGGACCTGGCAGGTCCAGGTCCAGGCCGAGGCGAGCGACCGCCAGAAGATCGACGACATCTACCGCATCAACGTGCGCAACCGGGACGGCCAGATGGTGCCGCTGCGCTCGCTGGCCGAGGTGCGCATCGTGGTCGGGCCGCCCGCGCTCATCCGCTACAACAACCTGCGCGCCGTGACGGTGCAGGGCGGGCCGGCGCCCGGCATCTCCTCGGGCCAGGCGCTCGCTGCCATGGAGGCGGTCGCGGCCCGGACCCTGCCGGCGGGATTCGGCGGCGAATGGACCGACACCGCCTTCCAGGAGAAGCGGGCGGAGGGCAAGACCGCGATCATCCTCGCCTTCGCGGTGCTGTTCGCCTTCCTGTTCCTGGTCGGGCTCTACGAGAGCTGGACGATCCCCGTCCCGGTGCTGCTGTCGGTCGTGGTGGGCATCGTCGGCGCCTACGCGGCGATGGTCTGGGGCGGCCTCACCCTCGACCTCTACGCGCAGATCGGCATGGTGGTGCTGATCGGCCTGGCGGCCAAGAACGGCATCCTCATCGTCGAGTTCGCCAAGGAGCAGCGGGAGAAGGGCGTCGCGCTGCACGAGGCCGCCACGGAAGGCGCGCGGCTACGGTTCCGGCCGGTGATGATGACCTCCTTCGCCTTCATCCTCGGCCTGCTGCCGCTCGTCGTGGCCACCGGCGCCTCGCAGCTCGCCCGGAAGAACGTCGGCACGCCGGTCTTCGGCGGGATGATCGCCGCCTCCTTCCTCGGCATCTTCGTGATCCCGCCGCTCTACGTCGTGTTCCAGAGCCTGCGCGAGCGGGCCTGGCGGCTCGTCAGCGGCAAGAAGACGGAGGAGCCGTCGCCGCCGGCCACCCCGAAGAGCGTGCCGGAGCACCTTCCCGCCGAGTAGAGGAGGACGCGCCATGGACGAGACCGGCCGGGGCTTGGCCACGGACCTGCCCGATGCCCCGATCGCCACCGAAGCGGGGGACCGGCTGAAGCGCAAGGTCTACGAGCGCGAATTGCGCAAGCTCCAGGTCGAGCTCTGCCACATGCAGGCCTGGGTGCGGGCGACCGGGGCGCGCATCATCGTCGTCTTCGAGGGCCGCGACGCGGCCGGCAAGGGCGGCACCATCAAGGCCATCACCGAGCGGGTCAGCCCCCGGGTGTTCCGGGTCGTCGCGCTGCCCGCGCCCTCGGACCGGGAGAAGAGCCAGCTCTTCCTGCAACGCTACCTCGCGCATTTCCCGGCCGGCGGCGAGGTCGTGATCTTCGACCGCTCTTGGTACAACCGCGCCGGGGTCGAGACCGTGATGGGCTTCTGCAGTGCGGCCGAGCAGCGGCGCTTCCTCTCCCTGTGCCCGCAGGTCGAGCGGTTCATCACCGGCGGCGGCATCCAGCTCGTCAAGTTCTGGCTGGAGGTGGGACGGTCTGAGCAGAAGCGGCGCTTCGAGGCGCGCATCGACGATCCCCTGCGGCAGTGGAAGCTCAGCCCGATGGACCTCGAATCGTACCGGCGCTGGTACGATTACTCCCGCGCGCGCGACGCGATGCTGGCCGCCACCGACAGCGACGACCTGCCCTGGTACGTGGTGCGCTCGGACGACAAGCGGCGGGCGCGGCTCAACTGCATCGCGCACCTCCTCCACCTCATCCCGTACAAGCGGCTCGAGGCCGAGCCGGTGACGCTGCCGAAGCGCGACAAGGCACACGCCTACGACGACACCCTGCGCGACCGGCGCTTCGTGCCCGAGCGCTACTGACGCCGCACGGCAGGAGCAGTCTCGCGGGGCGGTCTCACAGCCTCAGGCTCGCCCCGATCTCCTCGAGCCGGCTGATCGAGACGTCGCAGCGCGCCTGGTGGTCGAGATCCGCCGAGCTGTCCCGCTCCAGGCGGATCTCCTCGATCTCGGCCTCGATCCGGTCGGCCGTCATCTCCTCCAGGGCCGTCACCCGCTCCGCCAGGATGGTCACCCGCGTCACCGCGCCGTCCGCCGAGATCTCGGCGACGCCGCCGCTCACATAGGCCCGGCGGCCGGTCCCGGTGGCGTCGGTGGCGAAGACGATCCCGGCATGGAGCAGGGCGACGAGGGGCACGTGGCCGGGCAGGACCGTCATGTCGCCGTCGGCGCCGGGCAGCAGCACCGAGCGGATCTCGCCCGAGAACACCACGCGCTCGGGCGACACGAGTTCTGCCATGAGAGCTGCTGGAAGTCCCGCCATCGCTCCCCTCCTCACGCCATGATGCTGAGGCCGCCATCGACGTAGACGGTCGAGCCGGTGAGACGGGCGGCGTAGGGCGTCGTCAGGAAGGCGGCGGTGAGGCCGACATCGTCGATGTCGACGAGCTCCCCGATCGGCGCGCGCTGGATCGCCTCGTTGAGGAGGAGGTCGAAATCCTTGAGGCCCGAGGCGGCGCGCGTCTTGAGAGGCCCGGGCGACACGGCGTGGACGCGGATGTCGCGGTCGCCGAGCTCGTAGGCGAGGTAACGGACGGCGCTCTCGAGGGCCGCCTTGACCGGGCCCATCAGGTTGTAGTTCGGCACGACCTTGTTGGCACCGTGGTAGCTCATGGTCAGGAGCGTGCCGCCCTCGCTCATCAGCGGCGCGGCGAGCCGGGCCATCCGCACGAAGGAGTGGCAGGACACGTCCATGGCGATGCCGAATCCCTCGGCCGAGCTGTCGACGAGGCGGCCCTGCAGGTCGCTCGCCGGCGCGAAGGCGATCGCGTGGAGGGCGATGTCGAGGCGCCCCCAGCTCTGGGCGATCTCCCGGAACACCGCCTCGAGATCGCCCGCCCGGCGGACGTCGCAGGGCACGAAGACCGGCGCCTCGAGCTCGCGCGCCAGCGGTTCGACGAAGGGCTTCGCCTTCTCGTTGAGGTAGGTCAGGGCGACCTGCGCCCCGAGCCGGCGGAACACCCGGGCGCAGCCATAGGCGATGGAGTGCTCGTTGGCGACGCCGAGCACGAGGGCGCGCTTGCCGGCCAGGGCGTTTCCGTCGGGAATCGTCATCATGGCTGTCATCTGGCGGTCTTCTCCGGACTGATCGTCTTCTCCCACCGGCCCGCCGTCAGCCCGTCCTGCGTCGACGAGGGGCCGGCCCTGCGGCCGGCACCGCCTCCGGGGCCGGTGCGAGGAGGTCGTGGAACCGCGGCAGCATCGCCCGCTGCTCCGGCTCCAGATCGAGGCGGTCCGCCAGGCGGTCGAGGATGTCGAGGAGGCGGCGGCGCTCCTCGGCCGTCCGCACGAGGTCCGGCAGCGCCGCCAGCGCGCGCTCGGGCGCCTGCTCGACGATCGCCGATTGCCGCCGGACCACGTCGGCCGCCGCGGCCGCCGGCAGGTCGAGCAGGCCGACATCGCGTCCGACGGCCTCGCGGATGCGCTTGAAGGTGGACAGGCGCCGGGCCCCGCGGCCGAGCCGGGAGACGAGCAGGCCGGCCCGCACCGCGGCCTCGGTGAAGCCGCCCTCCGAGATCCGGCCCATGGCGTCGGAGGGAACCGGCGGCGGGCCCGGCGCCCCCCCCGGGCCCCCCGCCGCACCCGCCCCCCCCCACCCGCGC
>JAEWKL010000824.1 GCA_023386115.1 Pseudomonadota bacterium | reverse complement strand
ATCCACCACCTCGCACGGCACGGGATCGAGGCGACGTTCCAGGTCATCCCCGGCGGGGTCCCGGGGGCGAGGCGCTCCTCTCGCACGTCGCCGATCGCGGCGCCGATCTTCTGGTGATGGGCTCCTACGGCCATTCGCGCCTGCGCGAGGCGATCCTCGGCGGGACCAGCCGGACGGTGCTCGCTTCGATGACGGTCCCGGGGCTGATGTCACGCTGACGAAAGCGCCCTTGATGCGCCTCAACGCGGGCGCAGCGCGATGGTGGCCTCCTCCACATTCGTCCCGGCCGCTCCGGGCCGGCCTCGAACCGGGAGACCGCCATGGACCTCAAATCCCTCCTCGCCTTCGGCGACCGCGGCGGCGACGCGTCCGAACGGGCGCTGCCGGCGGCGTTCCCGTTCCAGCGCGAGATCGACCGGATGCTGGGCGAGGTCTGGTCGGGCATGCCTGGTTTCCTTCAGGCCGGACCGTTCCCGCGGATGGACGTGATCGAGCGGGGCGATCACGTCGAGGTGACGGCCGAGCTGCCGGGCCTCGAGCGCGGCGACGTGCAGATCGAGCTCGCCGACGACCTGCTCCTGATCCGCGGCGAGAGGCGCCAGGAGAAGGAGGAGACCATCGGCGCCCGCAAGGTGACGGAGCGCAGCTACGGCGCCTTCTCGCGCACGATCGAGCTGCCGCCCGGCACGAAGCCGGACGAGATCGATGCCCGGATGGACAAGGGTGTCCTGACCCTGAAGCTGCCGAAGCCCAAGACCGCCGCCGTCACTCCGAAGGCGATCGAGATCAAGGCGGCGTGAGGCTTGACGTTCGCGGCGGCGCTCACGGCACGAGCACCGCCGCCCCCTCGATCCCGGCCCGGTGCGCCGCGATGGCCGCCTCGGCCTCGGCGAGGCGAAACACGCGGGTCCGGGTGACGATGCCCACCCGGGGCGCCAGGGCGAAGAAGCTCCTCGCATCCTCCCGCGTGAGGTTTGCCACCGACAGGACCCGCCGCTCGCCCCAGAGCAGCGCGTAAGCGAAGGCCGGGATGTCGCTCATGTGGATCCCGCCACAGACCACGCTGCCGCCCTTGCGCACCGCGCGAAGTGCCGCCGGGACGAGGGCGCCGTCGGGCGCGAAGATCAGGGCAGCGTCGAGCGCGACCGGCGGCGAGGTGCCGGAATCCCCGGCCCAGGCGGCGCCGAGGTCGCGGGCAAATTCTTGAGCCTTGAGGTCGCCCGGCCGGGTGAAGGCGTAGACCGCCCGTCCCTGGTAGCGGCAGATCTGGGCGACGATGTGCGCCGCCGCGCCGAAGCCGTAGAGCCCGATCTTGGCCGCCTCGTCGGCCATCCGCAGGGTCCGCCAACCGATCAGCCCGGCGCAGAGGAGCGGGGCCGTCGCGACCGGGTCGGCCGTCTCGCTCAAAGGGATCGTGAAGGCGGCCTCGGCGAGCACGTGGGTGGCGAAGCCCCCGTCGCGGGTATAGCCGGTGAAGCAGGGGGTGTCGCACAGGTTCTCGCGGCCTGCCGCGCAGTAGGAGCAACGTCCGCAGGTGTGGCCAAGCCAGGGCACGCCGACCCGCGCGCCGATCGCGGGCCCAGCCACGCCGACGCCCAAGGCCTCGACCCGGCCGACGATCTCGTGGCCGGGCACGATCGGCAGGCGGAGGTCCGGTAGCTCGCCGTCGATGACGTGGAGATCGGTGCGGCACACCGCACAGGCCTTGACCCGGATGCGCACCGCGCCCGGGCCCGGCACCGGGTCGGGCCGGGCCTCCCGGACCAGCGGACCACCGATCCGGTGCAGGACCATCGCGTCCATGGGCTTGGCCTCCGGCGTCTCAGGCCGACGCGGATCGGCTCGTCTTGCCGTTCCCGGGCACGGCGGCGTCGACGACGTCGCGCGAGAGCGTGTCCGCCTCGCGCTGGTATTCTGTGAGGGTCTTCATCACGAAGTCGGCCTGGAGCTTGATCGTCTCGGCGGGTGAGCCGCAGCGGCCGAGCGCCGCGACGTGCTCGGCCTGGGCCTGGAGGCGACGGCTGCCGAAGCTCAGGATCTCGGCAGTGAGCCGCAGCGGCAAGTCGACGCCAAAGCTGCGCCACAGCTTGGATTCCGTGGTCAGCAGCGCGGACATGTCGCCGAAGCCGGAGACCCGCGGTGTCTCGGAACCTGTGGTCCTGGAAGTCATGCTCGTCTCCTGTTAGCGTCCGAGATAGCCGTGACGGCAAGGTGACATTCAAGAATGGCCGTCACGCCGGGCGGGGTGGACGCATCGCCGCCGCGCGGGAATCGTCAGGCGCGCACGCCGAGACCCGGACCGTGGTCCGCCAGCGGAGGGGCATGGTCCGCTGGAGGGTCGACGCTGGCCAGCCCGTCGCGAACCCTCCGCACCCCGGGCACCGCCTCGGCCGCGGCACGGAGAGCGGCGCGATGGCGCTCGCCGGTCAGGGTGCCGTGCAGGGTGACGTCGCCGCCCGCGACCGCTACGGTGATCTGGCCGGCGGGGAAAAGGCCCACCTCGACGATGGCCGCCTTGACGGCGGCGTCGATCTCGGCATCGCTTCGGGATAGCGTTGCGCGGGATCTAGTCATGGCCGCGTGCAGGGCACGCAGGAGATCGGACCGGGCGACGATTCCGGCGAGCCGTCTGTGCGCGATGACCGGCACGCGCCGGATGTGGTGCCGCGCCATCAGCGCGGCGACCTCGGCGAGCGTAGCGTCAGGCGAGACGGTCACGGGCCTGCGGGTCATCACGTCGCGCACGATCATCGCGGCCTCCGATGAAATGGGCCGGCCCTCGCCAGCGGGCCTCAGAGCATGATCGGGTCGGCGCCCCAAGAGGCGACGAAGGTGTGGTCGCGCACCGCGGCGACGCCGGGGATGCCTTCCGCCAGGGTCACCAGCGCGCGGCTCTCCGCCTCGTTGGTCACCGTGCCCCAGAGATGCACGACGC
>JAEWKL010000786.1 GCA_023386115.1 Pseudomonadota bacterium | reverse complement strand
GCGTCGGCGCGATGCCGGCACCGGCCCGAGCCACGCCCGCTTCGCCGTGCGGCCCTATCCGCGCGCCTGGGAGCGCCGCATCGTGCTGGACGGCCAGGGGATCCTGGTGCGGCCGGTCCGGGCGGAGGACGAGGGGCTGTTCGAGGCCTTCTTCCGCCAGGTCAGCGCCGAGGACCTGCGCCTGCGCTTCTTCGCGCCGGTGCGCGACTTCAGCCACGCCTTCCTGGCTCGCCTGACCCAGCTCGATTACGCCCGCGCCATCGCCTTCGTGGCGATCGAGGAGGCCCACGGCACGATGATGGGCGCGGTGCGCCTCCACGCCGACGCCAACCACGAGACCGGGGAATACGCGATCCTGGTCCGCTCCGACCTCAAGGGCCTCGGCCTCGGCTGGGCCCTGATGGGGCTGATGCTCGACTGGGCGCGGGCGGAGGGGTTGCGGGTCGTCGAGGGCCAGGTCCTTCGTGAAAATACCACCATGCTGGCGATGTGCCGCAAGCTCGGCTTTGCGGTAAGGACGGATCCCTCCGATCCCGACCTGATGCTGGTGCGGCGGGCTCTCGCGGAGGAGAGTCCCGCGCCCGAATCGTGAAGACCCTGCCCTCGCCATGCGCGACACCCCTCCCCTCGACATCGCCGGCGGCCTGCTGCTCACCGCCGCCGCGGGCTACGTCGATGCCGTCGGCTTCCTGCGGCTCGACGGTCTCTACACCTCGTTCATGAGCGGCAACTCGACCCAGTTCGCGGTCTCGCTGGCCCAGGCCGGCCATCCGGTCGCCTGGGAGATCGCCCAGCTCTTCGCGTGCTTCCTGACCGGAGGGTTTTGCGGCAGCCTGGTCTCGCTGCGCGTGCCGGGACGCTGGGGCCCGGCGGCGGTGCTCGCCGTCGAGGCGGCGCTCCTGGTGCTCGCCCTCGCGCTGGCCGTCAGCCCGGCCCAAGGTCCGGTCGCGCCGCTGCTCGCCGCCGCCATGGGCGCGCAGAACGCGGCACTCCGCCGGAGCGCAGGCTTTCGCCCCGGCGTCACCTTCGTGACCGGCACCCTGTTCAGCCTCAGCCACACCCTGGCCCAGGCGGCGACGCGGATCGGCCCGGCCTTCGGGTGGGTGCCGGATGCCTGCACCTGGCTCGCCCTGGTCAGCGGGGCCGTGGCGGGGGCTCTGGCCTACCGGGGCTACGGCCTGGAGGCGCTGGTGGTGCCGTTCACGGGCGTCGCGCTGGTGCTGGCGCTCGCGGTCGCGCGGGCTTTCCGAACCCGCGCGGTCGCGTGAGGGCGAGCGATCGGCAACCCCCGCGGGGCTGATCCGAGGAGACGATGCCGGCTCCCCTCTCCCACAAGCGGACGGGGAGCGGGCACGCGAGATCCAAAGGATTTTTCGCCGGCACCCCTGTGGCCGGCCGCCTCGCCGGACCCGATGCCGGCTCCGGCCGGCGATGGCGGGTCCCTTGCCGCGTCAGGCGCACGGGCCGACCGCGCCATTCTCAAGATGCGTCACATATTAGACAGACAAACACCGCTCTGACGTCGATCATCGCGCCGTCCTGTTCGCCTGACGTGGGATGGTGCAGAGCATGGGCCGCGGGTGCGAACTATCGCACACGATCGAACCGACCCACGCGCACCCGCACACAACCATCCTCACATCTTTCCGCTGGCCTTCAACCGCGTCAGCCGCGTCACGGCCAGTTCCGCCGACTCATCCCGCTGCATCTCCTGCTGCCATTCCTCGATCATCGTCGGCCGTGATCTCAGATTTTGCCGCAGTATATCTACCTGATCTCGCAGGATGGTGTTCCGCGGGGCGGTTTCGTACTTCGGGGGAGGGAGTGATTTGCGGGAACTCGACATGCCGGGCATGCTCTGCGGGCGTCGTTAACAGATGGTGAATTCCTGCCGGATCCACCCTCCGCGCGGCCCCCCGCTCACCCGATGGTGATCGGCGGCCTTGAAGCGGGCCCCGGCGGGCCGATAACTCCGGGCGACGAACCCACCCGGGAGGCGGCCCGCATGGCGATCCAGGCCCTGATCTTCGACGTCTTCGGCACCCTGCTCGACTGGCACGGCGGCATCGCCCGGGAGGCGGCGCGAATCCTGGCGCCGTTCCGGCCCGACCTCGACGGCGGCGCCGTCGCGCGGGCCTGGCGCGACCGCTACCAGCCCGGCATGGAGCCGATCCGCCAGGGCGCCCGCACCTACACCGATCTCGACACCCTGCACGGCGAGAGCCTGGAGAGCGTGCTGGCGGGCCTCGGCCTCGCCGAGGCGGTGCCGGCCGAGGCCCGCCGCGATCTGGTCCTCGCCTGGCACCGGCTCGATGCCTGGCCCGAGGTGCCGGACGCTCTCGTGCGGCTGCGCGAGACATACCTGCTGGCGCCCTGCTCCAACGCGCATGTGCGGCTCGCCATCGCGCATGCCCGCCGCAACCGCCTGCCCTGGGACGCGGTGCTCGGGGCCGAGTTCGCCCAGGACTACAAGCCGAAGCCTGCCGTCTATCTCCGCGCCGTCGAGGCTTTGCGGCTCCAGCCGGGCGAGGTGATGATGGTGGCGGCCCATTCCTCCGATCTCGCGGCGGCGGCCGCCTGCGGGCTGGCCACGGCCCATATCGCCCGGCCCGACGAGAGCGGCCCCGGCACCGGCGAGCCGGCGCCCCTGGTGCCGGTGGATGTCTCCGCCTCCGATCTCGCCGATCTGGCGAGGCAGCTCGGCTGCTGAGACAAGAAAGGCCCGCCTCCGGTGAGGAGGCGGGCCCTGAAGCGACCCGTCGTCCGGACGCCCTTAGTTCAGCAGGGCTTTCGCCGGGCGCCGCTCGTCGGGGGCGACCGCCTGGTCGCCGATGAACAGCCCGGCGGGGCCGAGGCGGACCGGCACCGTCTCGCCGTCATGAACGCGCCCGGCCAGGATCTGCTCGGCGAGCGGGTCCTGCACCGCCTTCTGGATCACGCGCTTGAGCGGGCGCGCGCCATAGGCCGAGTCGTAGCCCTTCTCGGCGAGCCAGGCGCGGGCGTCGGGCTCGATATCGAGGGTGATCTTGCGGTCCTCGAGGAGCTTGGCGAGGCGCCCGAGCTGGATATCGACGATCGCCCCCATCTCCTGCCGCTGGAGGCGGTGGAACAGAATGATCTCGTCGACCCGGTTCAGGAATTCCGGCCGGAAGTGCGACCGCACCACATTCATCACGTCGTCGCGCACCACGTCGGTGTCCTGGCCCTCCGGCTGGTTGACCAGGTATTCCGAGCCGAGATTCGACGTCATGACGATGAGCGTATTGCGAAAATCGACCGTCCGGCCCTGGCCGTCGGTGAGCCGCCCGTCATCGAGGACTTGCAACAGGACGTTGAACACGTCCGGATGCGCCTTCTCGATCTCGTCGAACAGCACGACCTGGTAGGGCCGGCGCCGCACGGCCTCGGTCAGCGCGCCGCCCTCCTCGTAGCCGACATAGCCCGGAGGCGCGCCGATCAGGCGGGCCACCGCGTGCTTCTCCATGTACTCGGACATGTCGATGCGCACGAGGGCGGTGTCGTCGTCGAACAGGAAGCCGGCGCGCGCCTTGGTCAGCTCGGTCTTGCCGACGCCGGTGGGGCCGAGGAACATGAACGAGCCGATCGGCCGGTGCGGGTCCTGCAGCCCGGCGCGGGCGCGCCGGACGGCGGTCGCCACCGCCACCACCGCCTCGGTCTGGCCGACGACGCGCTTGGCCAGGGCCGCCTCCATCCCGAGCAGCTTCTCGCGCTCGCCCTCCAGCATCTTGTCGACCGGCACGCCGGTCCAGCGCGACACGACCCCGGCGATGTGGCTCGGCGTCACCGCCTCCTCCATCATCCCCGACCCGTTGCCGCGGGTGCCGTCGGCGCCGCGGGCCTCGATCTCGGCGAGCTCGCGCTCGAGCCCCGGGATGATGCCGTAGGCGAGCTCGCCCGCCTTCTGGTACTGGCCCTGGCGCTGCGCCGCGGCGAGCTCGTTGCGCGCCTCGTCGAGCTTCTTCTTCAGCTCCGCGGCGCGGCCGAGCTTGTCCTTCTCGGACTTCCAGCGCGCGGTGATCGCCGCCGACTGCTCCTCGAGGTCGCCGAGCTCCTTCTCCAGCCGCACCAGGCGGTCGCGGGAGGCGGAATCGGTCTCCTTCTTGAGGGCCTCGGCCTCGATCTTCAGCCGCACGATCTCGCGATCGATGTTGTCGAGTTCCTCCGGCTTCGAATCGACCTGCATGCGCAGGCGCGACGCCGCCTCGTCGACGAGGTCGATCGCCTTGTCGGGCAGGAAGCGGTCGGTGATGTAGCGGTTGGACAGGGTCGCGGCCGCGACGAGGGCCGAGTCCTGGATCCGCACGCCGTGGTGCTGCTCGTACTTCTCCTTGATGCCGCGCAGGATCGAGACCGTGTCCTCGACGGTCGGCTCGGAGACGAAGACCGGCTGGAAGCGCCGGGCGAGCGCCGCGTCCTTCTCGACGTGCTTGCGGTACTCGTCGAGCGTGGTCGCGCCGACGCAGTGCAGCTCGCCGCGGGCGAGCGCGGGCTTGAGCAGGTTCGAGGCGTCCATCGCCCCGTCCGCCTTTCCGGCCCCGACCAGCGTGTGCATCTCGTCGATGAACAGGATGATCTGGCCTTCCGCGGCCGTGACCTCGGACAGCACGCCCTTCAGGCGCTCCTCGAACTCGCCGCGGTACTTCGCGCCGGCGATCAGGGCGCCCATGTCGAGGGCGAGGAGCTGCTTGTCGCGAAGCGATTCCGGCACGTCGCCGTTGACGATGCGCAGGGCCAGGCCCTCGACGATGGCGGTCTTGCCGACGCCGGGCTCGCCGATGAGGACCGGGTTGTTCTTGGTGCGCCGCGACAGCACCTGGATGGTGCGGCGGATCTCCTCGTCGCGGCCGATCACCGGGTCGAGCTTGCCCTCGCGGGCCGCCTCGGTGAGGTCGCGGGCATACTTCTTCAGCGCGTCGTAGGCGTTCTCCGCCGTGGCGTTGTCGGCGGTGCGGCCCTTGCGCAGGGCGTTGATGGCGCCGTTGAGCGAGGCCGCGGTGACGCCCGCCGCCGCCAGGATCTTGCCGGCCTCGGTGTCCTTCTCGACGGCCAGCGCCAGCAGCAGGCGCTCCACCGTGACGTAGGAATCGCCGGCCTTCTCGGCCGCCTTCTCGGCGGTGTCGAACAGGCGCATCAGCTCGCGGGTCGCCTGCGGCTGCGAGGCGCCGCCCGACACCTTCGGCTGCTTGGCGAGCCAGGCCTCCGTCTGCGCCAGCGCGACGCGCGACTGGCCGCCGGCCCGATCGATCAGGCCCGCGCCCAGGCCCTCGGGATCGTCGAGCAGCACCTTCAGCACGTGGCCGGGCGCCAGCTGCGGATGGCCCTCGCGCAGCGCCAGGGCCTGCGCCGACTGCACGAAGCCCCGCGCCCGCTCGGTGTATTTCTCGAAATTCATGCGTTCGCTCCTCCTTGGCCGGTCCTCCCGCCCTCGTGGCGAGGCGATGGGGGACCGAAGGGTTGCCCTCGCGCGTCGGTCGCGCGCCGGGCGCCGGCCCTTTCAGGAAGCAACCGGCCCTTCCCATGTGGTGTGACATATCGGTAACACAAGGGGGTGGCGTCGCGATTTGCGGGGCGGAGGCATGCGGAGCAGGGATGGCTCGGCGGAAAGCTCGACGGGACACCTGGACAAGTCCACCGCGCCCGATTTTCAGGGGCCCGGAATTCCGCTACCCATGGGTCATGACGCAGGCCGCTCTCACCGTCACCGCCCTTCACCGCTTCCCCGTGAAGGGCCTCTCGCCCGAGCCCCTGGCTTCGGCAGCGCTCAAGCCCGGCGACTACTTCCCGGGTGACCGGCTGTTCGCGGTCGAGAACGGCCCGAGCGGCTTCGATCCCGCCTCCCCGGTGCATCAGCCCAAGATCAAGTACCTGATGCTGATGCGCAACGAG
>JAEWKL010000753.1 GCA_023386115.1 Pseudomonadota bacterium | reverse complement strand
CCCCGCACCCCCGCGCCGCGGCGCCCGAGCCGGCCCGGGGCGGCGCGCACCGGGCGGTGGCGTGGGCAGGCCTGGCGGCATTGCTTCTCGTCCTCGTCGTCCTGGCACTCTGGGCCGGGCGGGGCTGACACCGTGGCCGCCGGCCGAACGGCCGCTATATCCTCGTCCTCTCGGAGAACCCGCATCCATGACCGGCCCCGCCTACCGCTTCGGCATCGAGGAGGAGTTCTTCCTGGCGGATGCCGCGACCCGCGGGACGCCCCTGAGCGGCGTGCGCGGCTTCCACGCCGCCGCCAAGTCCCTGCTGCCGGCGGCCGAGCGCGAGTTGCTGCAGAGCCAGATCGAGATCGCGACGCCGCCGGCGACGACCCTCGAGGAGGCCCGGGCCGGCCTCGCGGCCTTGCGCCGGGGTCTCGCCGAGATCGGGCGGGCGCACGGGATCCTGGTCTTCGGCGCCGGCACCCATCCGGGCGCCGCCTGGGACGCGCAGGCGCCGACCGACGGCGCACGCTACCACGGCATCCTCGACGAGGTGCGGATGGTGGGTCAGCGCACCCTGGTGAGCGGCATGCACGTCCATGTCGAGGTGGCGCGGCCCGACGACCGGGTCGACCTGATGAACCGGCTGCTGCCTTTCCTGCCGGTGCTGCTGGCGCTCTCGGTCTCCTCGCCGTTCTGGGAGGGGCGCGACACCGGCCTGTGCGGCTACCGCCTCAGCGTGTTCGGCGAGATGCCGCGCACCGGCCTGCCCGACCTGTTCGCGAGCAACCAGGAATTCGCGCGCTACGTGGCGGTGATGACGCGGGCCGGGGCGATCGAGGATGCGAGCTTCCTGTGGTGGCATCTGCGGCCCTCGATCCGCTACCCGACCCTGGAATTGCGCATCGCCGACAGCTGCACCCGGGTCGAGGATGGGCTGGCGATCGCCGGCCTCTATCGCTGCCTCGTGCGCGCCGCCGAGCGCCGTCCCGACCTGAATGCCGGCCTCGACGGGGTCGCCCGGGCGGTGATCCGCGAGAATCTGTGGCGCGCCCAGCGCGACGGCGTGCGCGCCGCCCTGATCGACCCGCAAGCCGGCCGCGCGGTGCCCTACGGCGAGGCCCTGGAGGCCGTGCTGGCGCTGGTCGAAGAGGATGCGGCGGATCTCGGCTGCGGGCAAGCCCTCGACGGGGCGCGCCGCATCGCCCGCGACGGCACCAGCGCCGACCGCCAGCGCGGGACTTACGCGGCAGCGCGGGGCGAGGCCGGCGAGGACGCGGCCGGCATCGCCGCGGTGGTGGACGCGCTGGCGCGGGAGACCGAGGGGCGGGCGTAGGGCAGGGGCGGTCGCTCCTCCACGAACTTGCCTGGTTGCTTGCCGGCTCTCTTGCCGGCTCTCTTGCCGGCTCCCTTGCCGGCCTTCCGGATCTTGCCGGCCTCACGGATCTGCCACCCTCCGCGTCATCCCGGGCTCCGCTGCGCGGCCCAGGGATGACCCTGCGAGGTGGGGGCGAACGTGACGATTCGGCTGGCCGGCGCGCTGCGCCCTCACTCCCGCTGCGCCCCGATGAAGTCCACGAAGGCCCGCAGCGGTGCCGGCAGGTAGCGCCGGCCCGGATAATACAGGAACGGCCCGGAGAAGCGCGGCCACCACGGCTCCAGGACGGGTTCGAGCGCCCCGCTGTCGAGATGCGGCCGCAGCCAGTCCTCGAACAGGCCGACGATGCCGAGACCCGCGAGCGCCGCCTCGACCGCGAGGTCGGTCGCGGTGCCGACCCGCACGGTGAGCGGGCCATTCGGCTCGATCCGCACGGTCTCGCCGTCGCGCTCGTACTCCCATTCCGTCATCGCGCCGCTGGCGAAGCGGCCGCGCAGGCAGGCATGGCCCAGGAGGTCGCGCGGGTGGGCGGGGCGCCCGCGCCGGTCGAGATAGGCCGGCGCCGCGGCGGTGGCGTAACGCTGCATGCGCGGGCCGATCGGCACCGCGATCATGTCCGGCTCCAGGCGTTCCTCGTAGCGGATGCCGGCGTCGCAGCCCGCCGCCAGCACGTCGACGAAGCCGTCCTCGGCGACCACGTCGAGGTGGATGTCCGGATAGGCGGCGAGGAAGGGCGGGACGATTCGGGGCAGCACCAGCCGCGCCGCACTCACCGGCACGTTGAGGCGTAAAGGACCGGCCGGGCGATCGCGAAAGCCGTTGACCACGTCGAGGGCCGCCGCGACCTCGCCGAGGGCGGGCTTGAGCCGCTCGAGCAGCCGCGCCCCGGCCTCGGTCGGCGCGACGCTGCGGGTCGTGCGGTGGAGGAGCCGGACGCCGAACCCCGCCTCCAGCCGGCGCACCGCCTCGCTCAAGGTCGAGGCGCCGGTATCGCGGATTCGCGCTGCCTCGCGAAAGCCGCCGGCCTCCGCCACCGCCACGAAGGCAGCGAGATCGCTCAGATCCGCCGTCATTGTTCGCCATCCCGCACGGCCTGTCCGGATTGCTCCGTCTTATCGCGCAGTCGCGCCGCGTCTAGATCCGGGCCGTCATCGAGACGGGAGATCGACCATGACCGGGATCGAGAAGGCGGGAACTTACGCCCTGGGGGATCGGCGCGTGCGGCGCCTCGGCTACGGCGCGATGCAACTCGCCGGCCCGGGCGTGTTCGGCCCGCCGCAGGACCGGGACGAGGCGGTGGCGGTCCTGCGCGAGGCGGTGGCGCGGGGCGTCACCCACATCGACACCAGCGACTTCTACGGCCCCCACGTCACGAACGCGATCATCCGCGAGGCCCTGCACCCGTATCCGGACGACCTCGTGATCGTCACCAAGGTCGGCGCCGCGCGGGGGCCGGACGCGTCGTGGAACCCGGCCTTCTCGGCCGAGGCGCTGAGAGCAGCGGTGCACGACAACCTGCGCCATCTCGGCCTCGACGTGCTCGAGGTGGTCAACCTGCGGGCGATGTTCCGCGTGCACGGGCCGGCCGAGGGCTCGCTCGCGGCGCCGCTCGAGGTTTTGGCCGACCTCCAGCGCCGGGGGCTGATCCGCCGGATCGGGCTCAGCAACGTCACCGCCGCCCAGGTCGCCGAGGCGCGCGGCATCACCCCGATCGCCTGCGTGCAGAACCACTACAACCTCGTCCATCGCGCCGACGACGCCCTGGTCGACGCGCTGGCGGCGGACGGGACCGCCTACGTGCCGTTCTTCCCGCTGGGCGGCTTCAGCCCGATCCAGTCGCAGGGCCTGTCGGAGGTCGCCCGGAGCCTCGACGCGACGCCGATGCAGGTGGCGCTCGCCTGGCTGCTGCGCCGGTCGCCCAACCTCCTGCTCATCCCCGGCACCTCGTCGCGGGCGCATCTGCGCGAGAACCTGGCCGCGGCGTCGCTGGAGCTGCCGGAGGCGGCGATGCGGGCGCTCGACGGCCTCGCCGGGGCGTAGGACGGGCCGCGCGACGCGGATCGCGACCGGAGGACGACGGCCGCGATCCGAGAATTAATCCTGCCCCATCAGCGATTTATTCGCGCCTCGCGAGGCGGAACAACCGCCGCCCGGGCTTCCTCAGGGCAAGGACGGGGCCGATTGCGACGCCCCGGACCACGCGGCCACCCCATCGACGGAGCAGCCCTTGACCCTCTCGAGCCGCCAGGAAGCCCGCCTGCTGACCGCCGACGAGGCCGAGCTCGTCGGCCAGTCGCATCACCCCCGGATTCAAGAGGTCGCAACCCGGGACCTCGACGACCTGATCCGCCGCCTGCGCGAGCGCCGGGACCGGGCCCGCGGCATCGCCCACCGCCAGCGGCGGGAGATCCGTGGCCGGTCGGCGCCCTCGGGCGCACGGCCTGCCTCGGACGATACCGGCTCGCGGCAGAAGGCGTCCTTGCTCGCCTCGGCGGTCAAGCGCGCCAGCAAGGAGCGGGAGCGCCGCCGCGGCATCGAGGCCCGCGGC
>JAEWKL010000658.1 GCA_023386115.1 Pseudomonadota bacterium | reverse complement strand
GTCCAGGACTGGGAGGCGGCCGTGACCGCGAGCGCCGAGACGACGGCGCCGCTCAGGGCCAGGGTGGTTCGGCGCGACATCGCTCTCCGGCTGCCGGCGTGGACGAGAACTCGTGCGCCCCCCCGGGCCGCCGCTCCGGCCGGCCGTCTTACGGCCCGCCGGCGGCATACGCCTTCCCGGATCCCCTATAATCCCTCGCGCGGCGCTTGTCTCCCCGGCAGGTTTTGCCGCACCGCGTGTGGCCTCTCCCGCCCCGGGCGATTTTCGATGGGAGATTTTCCTGCCGCCGCCCGGTGGTGCGGCGCCGCAACGATGCTAAACAGGGCGGCGAGGCGCCGCATCCGTGCGGGAAACGAGAGCACACGCGCTCCGGCGGCACCAGAATTTGGGGAAACGAGGGATGAAGAAGGTATACCCCGACGCCACGGCCGCCCTGGCGGGCGTCCTGCGGGACGGCATGACGATCATGGCCGGCGGCTTCGGCCTCTGCGGCATTCCCGACGTCCTCATCGACGCGGTGCGCGAGAGCGGCGCCAAGAACCTCACGGTCATCTCGAACAATGCCGGCATCGACGGCGTCGGCCTCGGCGTGCTGCTCGAGACCCGGCAGATCAAGAAGATGATCTCGTCCTATGTCGGCGAGAACAAGACCTTCGCCAAGCAGTACCTCGCCGGCGAGCTCGAGATCGAGTTCAACCCGCAGGGCACGCTGGCCGAGCGCATCCGCGCCGGCGGCGCCGGCGTCCCGGCCTTCTTCACCAAGACCGGCGTCGGCACCCTGATCGCCGAGGGCAAGGAGACCCGGGAGTTCGACGGCGAGACCTACGTGATGGAGCGCGGCCTGTTCGCCGACGTCTCGCTGGTCCATGCCTGGAAGGGCGACCACGAGGGCAACCTCGTCTACCGGAAGACCGCCCGCAACTTCAACCCGATGATGGCGTCGGCCTCGCGCATGACCGTCGCGCAGGTCGAGCACTTGGTGCGCCCCGGCGAGATCGATCCCGACCACATCATCACGCCCGGCGTGTTCGTGAAGCGGATGATCCACGTCCCGAACGCCGAGAAGCGCATCGAGCAGCGCACCACCCGCAAGCGGGCCGAGGCTGCGCCGAACGCCGAACCCGCGCCCGCCCCGACGGGCGGCGGCGCCATCTAACGAGCGAGAGAGGAGACCCCCATGGCCTGGACCCGCGACCAGATGGCGGCCCGCGCCGCCCGCGAGCTCGAGGACGGCTTCTACGTCAACCTCGGCATCGGCATCCCGACGCTGGTGTCGAACTACATCCCCGACGGCATGTCGGTGCAGCTCCAGTCCGAGAACGGGATGCTCGGCATGGGCCCGTTCCCGTACGAGGGCGAGGAGGATCCCGACCTCATCAACGCCGGCAAGCAGACCATCACCGAATTGCCGACCACGAGCTACTTCTCGTCGGCCGACTCGTTCGGGATGATCCGCGGCGGCCATATCGACCTGTCGATCCTCGGCGCGATGCAGGTGGCCCAGAACGGCGATCTCGCCAACTGGATGATCCCCGGCAAGATGGTGAAGGGGATGGGCGGCGCGATGGACCTCGTCGCCGGCGTCAAGAAGGTCGTCGTGGTGATGGAGCACGTCGCCAAGGCCAAGGACGGCTCGGAATCGCCGAAGCTGCTCGAGGCCTGCGACCTGCCGCTCACCGGCACCCACGTGGTCGACATGGTGATCACCGATCTCGGCGTCTTCACCATCGACAAGAAGGGTGACGGCGGCATGAGCCTGGTCGAGCTCGCCGACGGGGTCACTGAGGACGAGGTGCGGGCGAAGACCCAGGGTCAGTACCGCGTGGCGCTGAAGAACACCTGACCAAACCCGGCGGGTGCCTCTGACCGGGGCGCCCGCCACGGACAGACCCGGTGTTGCCGATGTATCTGTTGCCGATGTATCGGATCAGAACGCCGGGCTATTCCAAGAAGAACCCGGTGCAGCGCTGGGCCTTGCCCGACCGGGTGTTCTTCGCCTGCGGCGCCTGCCACATCCTGGCCTACGTTTTCCTGGAACGGTACGGGCATCGCGGCCAGACGGAGGTCCTGTGGATCCGGCCCGTTGCCGGCCACACGGGCAACCACATCGTCGTGGCGACGGACACGTGGGTGTTCGACTATCACGGCTACGCGGATCGCAGCCGCTATCTGGCCCATACGTGGCGGCGCGCCGGCCGGTTCTGGCCCGGATGGGATGCCGCTCTGGTTTCCCTGCCGCGCGCCGTCCTCGTCTCCGAGGAGAGATCCATGGCTTTCGCCGGGCTCCGGCTGCGGGAGCCCGGCCAGTTCCTGCACGACGCGCTGCCGCGGGCGCGCCGCTTCCTCGACCGTTTCCCGGCCCCGGACGCGGAGGCCCGCCGCGGCGCGGCTCAGTGCTGGCCCGGGTAGGCCGCATCCAGCACGAACGGGTACGGCCCGTCGAAGCTCTCGACATAGACCATGTGGCTCACGATCCCGCTCTCCGGCGTGTAGCGGTGGAGCAGGTAGGCCGGCGGCTCGAAGACCAGGGCGCCCTCGTGCTCCGGGTCCAGGTCGAAGGCGACCTGATGGGTGACGCTCGGGGCGATCTGCGCGATCGTGCCGGCGTAGCGGGTCAGGATCGGCCGGTGATGATGGCCGCAGAGGATCCGCTCGATCGAGGTCTGAGCCCCGATCAGGCGCCGGAACGCCGCCTCGCCGTCGAGCAGCCGAATGTTGTCCATGTGGACGAGGCCGCATTCGAAGGGCGGGTGGTGCATGAACACCAGGGTCGGACGGCCGTCGCCGCCGGCGAGCGCCCGCTCGAGGAAGCCGAGGCGCTCGGTGCACAGCGCGCCGTGGCTCGCGCCCGCCACCAGCGTGTCGAGGGCGATCAGGCGGACGGGGTGATCCTCGACCGTGTACTGGACGAAGGTGTCCGTCGCGCCGGGCATCCAGGACGCCGGCAGCACCTCGCGAAAGGCTTCGCGCCGGTCGTGGTTGCCCGGCACCACGTAGACCGGCATCGGCAGGCGGGCGAGGAGCCCGCGCAGCAGCTCGTATTCCTCGGGCAGGCCGCAATCGGTGAGGTCGCCGGAGATCAGCACAAGGTCGGGCCGCGGATCGAGGGCGAGGAGGTGGGCCACCGCGCGGGCGACCATCGTGTTGGTCTCGGAGACCCGGTAGGCCGGCAGCCCGCGGGGGCGCACGTGCAGGTCGGTGATCTGGGCGATGAGCATGGGAGTGTCCGGCTGATTGTCGATGCGTGCCACCCTTTCCCGGACGACTGAAGCGAAGCGGAAGGGGATCCGGGATCCGGCACGAAATGTGCCGCGAAGCGGCTCCGGATGCTGCACCGTTGCAGACAGGCGGACGCTTCGCGGAGTCTTCTGCCGGGTCCCATTCCGCTGACGCTGCATGGCCCGGGAAAGGACGCGTCTTGCGGGAGCAGGGTGCGCGTTACTCCGCGCCCGGCAGGTGCAGGGCGGTGTCCTCCACGTAAGGACGCATCAGGGCGTCGGCGGCCTTCTGGGCGGCGGCGAGCGCCTCCTTCGGCTGGCGCTTGCCGGCGAGCACCGCCTGCAGCTCGTCCTCGATCGCCTTGCGCACCGGCACGGTGCGGTAGGTGGCGAACCACGGCTTGGCGTTGGCGAGCTGGTCGACGGCGATCTTCGCGTCGGGGTTCTTGTCGAGGAACGCCTTCATCTCGGGCAGGTCGTAGGCCGCCTTGTTGGGGGCGAAGTAGCCCGTGGCGCGGCTCCACCAGCCCGACTTCTCGGGCGAGGTCAGCCACTGGATCAGGGTCCAGCCGGCGGCGCGCTTCTCCGCCGAGAGGCCGGCCGGCTGCACCAGCGAGGCGCCGCCGATCGGCACCGCCTGGCGCACGTTCATCGGCACGAAGGCGACCCGGAACGGGAACTTGGCGGTGTCGCGGATGAAGGTGAGCGAGCCGGTCGAGATGATCATCATCGAGGCCTGGCCGGCCAGGAACGCGCCGGTCACCGCCGGGCCCTTCTGCTCGCCGGCCGGGTGCACCTTGGCCTTGTGGACCAGGTCCGACCAGAAGGTGAGGGCGCCGAGCATGGTCGGGGTGTCGTAATAGACCTCGCCGCCATATTCCTCGTTGTAGTAGCGCCCGCCATTCGACATGGTGAGCGCCTCGAGGATCCAGCCGCCGTAATCGTAGTTCGAGGGCATCATCAGGCCCCAGCGGGTGGTGCGGTCGCCCTCGCGCTTGGTCAGCTTGCGGGCGGCGTCATACAGCTCGGCCCAGGTGCGCGGCGGCTTGTCCGGGTCGAGGCCGACCTCCTTGAAGTGGTCGGCGTTGATGTAGAGCAGCGGCGTCGAGTTGTGGAACGGCACGCCGTAGACCTTGCGGTCGATCACGGCGTTGGGGAGGAGCGCCGGGAAGAACTGGCCGGTGAAGGCGTCCTGCGTCTTGCCGTCCTTCTGGATCAGGTCGTCCATCGGCACGATCTCGCGCTCGATGACGAGGTCGGTGAGGAAGTTCGCCGACATGATGACCGCCGCCGGCGGCTTGCCGGCCTTGATCGACGCGCGGGTCTTCAGCAGCGTGTCGTCGTAGGAGCCGGTGAAGACCGGGGTCGCCTTGATGTCCGGATGGGAGTCGTTGAACTCCTTGATCAGGCCGGACATGTTGCGGGCGAGCGCCCCGTCGACCGGGACGGGGAAGAACAGCTCGATGTCGGTCGCGAATGCGGGCCGCGGCGCGGCGAGGCCCACCGCCGCCACGAGGGCGAGGGCGGCGCCCTTCCACCAGGAAATCATGGTCTTATCGTCCTCTACTTGATGCCGGAAGCGAGAAAGCTGTTCACGAACCGGCGCTGGAAGATCAGGAAGGCGGCGAGCAGCGGCAGGCTGACCAGGAAGGTGCCGGCCGCGATCAGCCCCCAGGCCTGCATGCCCTCGGCGCTGAGCGTGAAGCTCGCGAGACCCAGGGTGAGGGGCCGCCGGTCGGGGGAGTTGATGACCATCAGCGGCCACAGGAACTCGTTCCAGTGGCTGGTGACCGAGACGATCGAGAAGGCGACCAAGGCGGGCTTGGTCAGCGGCAGGTAGATGAGGCGAATGCGTGCCCACCAGCCGGCGCCGTCGATCATCGCGGCATCCTCGAGCTCGCGCGGCACCTCGCGGAAGCTCTGGCGCATCAGGAAGGTGCCGAAGGCGGTGGCGCAGTAGGGCGCCATCACGCCCGGCAGGGTGTCGTAGAGCCCGAGGGCCGCGATGGTCTTCAGGTTCGGCACCAGCAGCACCACCGGCACCAGCATCAGCTGGACCAGGAACAGGCCGAACAACAGCCCGCGGCCGGGGAATTCGAGCCGGGCGAAGACGTAGCCGGCGAGCGAGGCGGTGACGAGCTGCACCGCGAGGATGCCGGCGCAGAGGACGGCCGAGTTGAGGAAGTAGAGCGGGAAGTCGGCCGAGGCCCAGGCCTCGGCGAAGTTGGCGAGCGTCGGCGTCAGCGAGGGCAGGAGGGAGGCGTCGGCGCCCGAACCCGCCGGCCGGAACGCCGCCACCAGCATCCACCAGAACGGCACCGCCCAGACGAGGGCCAGGCCGGCGACGACCCAGCGGGCGATCCGGGGCGTGATCTCCCGGGTCACCGGGCCCGATGGCATCGTCGCGCTCATCGGGCCGCCTCCGGGCCCTCACCGCGGCTGAGCGACAGGGCGGTGAGGGCGGCCAGCAGGCCCAGGGTCACCACCGTGGCGGCGGCGGCGCGGCCGGCGTCGTAGCGCTCGGCGGCCTGCTCGTAGATGTAGAACAAGAGGAGCTTCGTCGCGTCCGAGGGCCCGCCCTTGGTCAGCACGAAGACGTGGTCGACCTGCGTCACCGCGTTGAGGAGCGCGATCACCCCGACGAAGGCGAAGGTCGGGCGGAGCGCCGGCAGCGTCACGTGACGCAGGCGCTGCCACGGGCCGGCACCGTCGAGGAGCGCGGCCTCGCGGGCCTCGTCGGGGATCGCCTGAAGCCCGGCCAGGATGAACAGCATGTAGTAGCCGGCATTCTTCCACACGGTGAGCACCGTGATGGCGCCGAGCGCGAGATCCGGGTCGCCGAGCCAGTTGGCGTTGCCGAGCCCGAGCCGGGCGAGGTGGTGGTCGATGAGGCCGATGCCGGGCAGGAACAGGAACAGGAAGAGCGCGGCCGCCGCGACGAGCGGGATCATCACCGGCAGGAAGAACACGGCCCGCATCGCGGCCCGCATCCGGCCGGCGCCGTTGAGCGCCAGCGCGAAGGCCAGCGCCAGGACCAGGCTCGGCACCACCGTGCCCAAAGCGTAGAGGGCGTTGTTGAGGAGCGCGCGCTGGAAGGTCGGATCGGAAAGGAGCGCGGCGAAATTGGCCAAGCCCACGAAGCGGGTGCCCCGGCGCGTCGC
Source organism: Pseudomonadota bacterium (assembly GCA_023386115.1). GTDB lineage: Bacteria > Pseudomonadota > Alphaproteobacteria > Rhizobiales > Beijerinckiaceae > Methylobacterium. The sequence goes on along the minus strand of JAEWKL010000658.1, from coordinate 4,153 downwards.
CTCGTGGGTCGCGTCCCACACAACCTCGACCACCGGCCAGTAGGTGAACAGGGCGAGGAAGACGAGGGAGGGGCTGAGAAGGGCCAGCGGCAGCAGCAGGCCGGCAAAGGGCCTCCGGGCCGCGGAAGGCGCGGCCGCGCGGGCAGCCGGAATCGTGTCGAGAACGTGAGTCAAGGAAGCCGCCGGGAGTGTCGAGACCGGCGCGTCATCGTGCGATTTCGTGACAGGCGGATGAAATCACCGTCGGCCTAGGCCATGTTCCCGACCATCGCGCGATGCGGGCCCGGCTCGCCCGAGCGTCTCGGCGGCGTCCCGGACAGTCGCACGAGGTGGAATCTTGCGGGCTCACCAACACCCTTCGCTGGCATTAACCTGGACCGGGCATGCAAGATCTTGCCGGATCGCTCGCCCCGCCCTGGCCCGACGCCACGAAATTGAACGATACGTGGAAATTGAATGATACCGCCGCGCCCTCGAACGAACTCGTTCGAAGGCGCCGGCTCAGCCCGAACGGGCGTCGGCGCTGATGCGCCGGATGCCTTGGCAGCGACGCGTCGATGCCAAGGTGCGAGGGCATGATACGTGGCAAAACCGGCTGGGCTGATCGCGCACGACCGTCTGGGACAACGTCCGCGGTGAGCGACAGCCTTGACGGATCGGGTTCGCACTTGCTTTCGCAGCCGGAAGTGACGGGCTCCCGCCCTTAGCTCAGAGAAGCCTGGAGGTCCGACCCGGCGTCGCGCGTCAGCACGAGGCAAATCCGTTGAGGCCGTCGCCGTCCGGCACGAGCAGGGCTTCATTCCCCGTTGTCGGGGAGGGAAGCGAGCGCAGGCGAAGGTGGAGCGGGAGCGAGGTGTCGGATGAGGCTCCGGCGGCCCCACCCTTGCCCTTCGGGCGCCTTGCGCACCCGATGAGGAGGCTGGCGCTGCCAGCGCTTCCCATCGGTTCGACGCCGTGCCCGGGCCGCCTCCGAGTCACTCCCGCTATCGTCTGCGCTAGCCCGTCAGGCGCTTGCAAGATCTAATAGAGATCAGATGCGACGATCACGTTGCATCGATTTTTGCTTTGCAAACAAGTTATCGTTGCTAGTTTTGTACAAATTTCTTGCAATTGGCTATCGAGTTTTTAACGCCTCTTATTTCCTCATCATGCGCTGGCTGCGCCTGTTCAATTCTCGTATTAATTGTGCTGAGAAATTCTTTTATGTCTTTGTAGTCTTTCGCCTTACTGAAATCACGGCGTGCCTTCTCAATGTCCGCAAGACCACTGGTGAATGCATCCTTTTGTGTTTCACGATCAGTAAGACATTTCGTCCAGCGACTTAAGATCGCTTTATTATCTTGCCTGCTAGCGCAAGCTCCGGGCGTTTCATAATTGACTCCATCGATCCTTCCCCCGCAAGCCGTCGGACCATGCAGCGTTTTTCTAGCCGATATACAATTACTATATCTGCTCTCTACAAATAACAAATCGCAGCCTTGTTGACCTGCTGCAGTCTTGAAATCACTAAGAGTGCAAGATTTTACGCTGTCGCATCTTGCGATGGCCTCATTCGATAGCGAAAAAATTGCGATCGATAAGACAAAAGCCGATAATTTGAGCTTTTTCATGATAAAACATGCTCCATCCCGAGGCGGATGCGGCGACATATCTTATAAATAAGAAAGCTACCGCACCACAATCAGAACATATATCGATTCGCATCGCCGATCAACGATGAGATTTCAATATGAGACTGTCCGATGTGCTGACAATTGAGCTTCGGGTATCCGTCACGAAGCCAGAGTCCGAGCTGAGAAATTCAACATACAATGCCCGATATCGATCGACGTCTCGATCAATCGGTATCCCGGGCTGGCGGTGCAAGGTCATGCGGCCCCGGAGACGGACCGTGATACACTCCGTCCTCATCCCCTGGCACTCACGCGCGAGGGCGCGACGGTAAGCATCGTCGGTACGGCGGCACACCGCAACGACGCGTCCGGAGCGAGGATGCGATGGGCCGCACCCTCGAACAGCCGCGGGGGCGCGGCGCCACATCCTTCGCCCGGACGGGATCCAAGATCGCGGGCGTGACCTTCGTGGGTGGGGGCCGTCGTCGGGCGCGGCGCGATGGATGCGGTCCCGGACGTCCACGCCTGCGCCCTGGGCTCCGGGACCGAGCGCCTGCTCAAGCTGCCTCACCGGGCCGCGCGGCACCGAGGCGGCCGGCGAGGGCTCGCCCATGAGAGGATCGACGACGCTCCATCCTCCGACCGACGGCGAGAGCCGGCTCGGTCGCGGCCAGCGCAGACTTGCGCGCCGGTTCCCGCCGGCAGGCGGGAGCCCGGCCGCGGGGACGTGAGGCCCTCCTTCAGCGCAGGCTTACTCGCATCGGCATCCCCTCCGCCGGGCGCAAGGTGATGCGCTGCTTGAGCACCGGCAGGTAGCCCGGCCTGAGCGAGAAGCGGAGTGAGCGGACCAGCACCGCCAGGATCGCCACTGCCTCGGAGAGCGCGAAGCCCATGCCGATGCAGATGCGGGGACCGGCCGCGAAGGGCAGGTAGGCGTAGCGGTCGCGGGCCTTGGCGGCCTCGGGGGCGAAGCGGGCGGGGTCGAAGCGCTCCGGCTCGTCCCACAGCGTGGCGTGGCGGTGCACGGCGTAGATCGGGATGGTGATCGGCGTGCCGGCCTTCACCGGAACCCCGTCGAGGTCGACGTCGCGGAGCGCCGCCCGCACCACCACCGGCACCGGGGGATAGAGCCGCATCGCCTCGAGGATCACCTGGCGGGTATAGGGCAGGGCGTCGACATGGTCGGCGGTCAGCGGCCCGCCCCCGGTCACCGCCTCGACCTCGGCGGCAATCAGCGCCTCGCTCTCCGGGTGGTGGGCGAGCAGGTAGAACGCCCAGGTGAGGGCGAGCGCCGTGGTCTCGTGCCCGGCGGTGACGAAGGTGAGCAGGTTGTCGGCGACGTCGCGGTCGTCCATCGCCTGGCCGGTCTCCGGGTCGCGGGCGGCGAGCAGGAGGCTCATCAGGTCGTTGCGCCCCTCGGTGCCGTTGCGACGGCCCTCGGCGGACAGGCGGAACAGCTCGTCGCGCAGGTACATCTTGGCCCGATCGGCGCGTGCCCGGCCCGGAAACGGCATCCAGGCCGGCGCCCGCAGCAGCGTGAGGGCGAAGACCCAGCTGGTCGATTCGAGATAGTCGGTGATGCCCTGCTCGACCCGGGCGGCATCGATCCGGCCGTGCCCCGAGAGCATCGTCTCGACGATGATCTCGAAGGTGGTGCGCATCATCGTCTGGGCGATGTCGATCTCGGTGCCTGAACCGGCCGCGAGGGCGTCGCGGGTGCGCTCGGCCGCAGCGATCATCGCCGGCACGAAGCTGCGGATGCGCTCGGCCCGGAAGATCGGCGCCGCCGCCCGGCGCTGCCAGCGCCAGCGCGCCCCGTCGGCGGTCAGGATCGCATCGCCGAGGGCCGGCGAGAGGGCGCGGCGCAGCACCTCCGACTTCTCGAACGCGTCGGCCTCGTCGACCATCACCCGCCGGATCAGGTTCGGGGCCATCACGAACAGGCTGGACGTGCCGAGGAACTCGGAGACGTAGTGCGGCTCGCGGTAGATCGTCTCGGGCCAGGCCTCGAGCGGGTTGCGCACCACGGTGCGCAGGAAGCGCCACGGCCCGAGCGGCCGCGCCGGCGGCGTGATCCGGGCAAGGACCGGCCGCGGTCCCTCGGGCGCCGGACGGACATGGGACGGGTGCGCGGTCATGGCTCGCCTGGGTTCGGGTGGTCCCGACGGGCACCGGGAGCCTGAGGCTTGTCCTATCCCATCTGGGCGCGAGCGTGACGGGGAAACGCGCGCGGCCAGGTGCGCGTTGGCACGGACGAGACACGGAGCCGCATCATGCAGGCCGCCTTCGACCGCGCCACCCTCGACCGCCTGGTCACCCTCGGCCGCAGCCAGGGCGGCCTGACCCCCGACGACCTGCGCCGGGCCCTGCCGGTGGACCGGATGAGCGCCGAGGACATCGCGATGGTGCTGATCGAGCTGGAGGAGGCCGGGATCCCGGTCGATCCCGACGATTCGCTGCTATCCGGACGCCCGCTGCCGCCCGCCGGCACCGTCCGGCTGCCGGAGCCGAGGGCCGAGGCCGCCGCGCCCGCCCTGGAG
>JAEWKL010000554.1 GCA_023386115.1 Pseudomonadota bacterium | reverse complement strand
TCTGGGCGTCGGTGCTCGGCGCGACGACGGCGCAACACGCCAGTACTAACGCGGCCAACGGCGTTTTGCGGTGCGTAAAGCACCGTCCGGACGCTGCGCCGCGGCAAGCCCCGCTCGCAGAGGGCGCATTTTCGGCGCAAAACCCGCATAGCGTGAAGGATTGAGATTCCGTGTACGCGGCCGCTCCCGGGTGGCCGGACGAGGAGCCGAGATGGGCCGACAGCCTCCCGATCGGGTGGTGGTGCGCGAGAAGCGCGCCTGGACCGACGAGACCGATGCCTGGAAGCAGGACCGGGCGATCCGCAAGGGTTACCGCATCCGCTGGGGCTACGTCGCCATCGCCTACCTGGTCGAGGCGCTGGTGATCTGCACCTCGCTCGCCGGCGCCTGGTTCTTCGCCGAGACCTATGCCGACCGCAACGACCAGAGCTTCTGGTTCATGCTGCTGGCACCGATCGTCTACGCGGCGATCGAGCTGTGCCGGGTGCCGCTCGGCATCCTGATCCGGGTGCAGCGCGACTGGCTGATCAAGAGCCTCGCGGTGATCGGCATCGTGATGGCGGCCGGCGTCACGACGAAGTCGGTGTCGCAGCTCGGCGAGATGATGTTCCATCCCCGCCTCGCCGAGGCCTCGAAGGCCCGCACCGTCCTGCGGGAGGCCGAGGCCGATCGCGGCACGATCGACAACCGCATCGCCCAGGCCGACGCCCGGGTGGCGCAGTACACGGCCGAGGCCGCGGCGCTCGAGAAGCGCACCACCGAGGCCTCGTCCCAGCTCGCCGGCCTGCCGGGCCAGCGCTGCGAGCGTTTGTCGGGCACCAACAGCCGCGGCAAGCGCTACAATTACCTGCGCTGCGTCACCGATCCGCGCACCGCCACCATCGCCGGCAGCCTGAAATCCGCCGGCGACGAGCGGACGGTGGTGGCCAGGAACCTGACGGAAGCCCGCACCGCCCGGGCCCAGCTCGACCGCGCCGCCGCCGACCGCCGGGTCACGGAAGCCGAAGGCGCCTATCGCGACGCGGTGCGGCGCTCGCAGCTCCACTCCTTCACGGCGATGGTTTACGGCGCCGATCCGGTCGACGTGACCGACCAGCAGGTCCACGCCTTCCTGCGCGTCTTCGTCTTCGCGCCCGCGCTCTGCGCCGCCTTCGCCTCGACGCTCTTGGCGCTCTGTGCCGTGCAGGTGCGCAAGACCTACCGGGACGAGGACGACCTCGACGCGGTGATGCAGGCCGAGGGCGTGCCGCTCCTCCTCAACCAGATGGCCGAGAGCGCGACCCAGATCCAGGACGCGCAGCGGGCGGTGCGCGAGGCCGCCGTGGCCTCGGGCGCGGCGATTCCCCTCGACCAGCGCCGCTCGCCGACCGTGCCGCAGGCCGGCACGCCCCCGGCGCCGCCGGCGCGCGACGACGACCGCATCGAGAGGCCGAGACCGTGAGCTACCTCGCACCGGGCACGCCGGAGAACGTCGCGCTCGCCCAGCACGTCAACGGGCGCCTGCGGGCCGAGGCCCGGATCTCCAACGCCCGCGCCTTCCTGTTCCGGGCGATCGGCCTCGGGGCGTTCATGGGGCTCGCCGGCGCCGGCCTCGGCGCCGCCTTCTACGGCTACGCGACGATGAACGAGGTCGGCAACGCCTCCGACAAGCTCGCGCGGGCCCTCACCCAGGCCCTCGAGACCACGACGCTCAAGACGAGCGGAGAGGTCCGGCTGACCGACAACACCCTCAAGATCGAGGGCGGGGTGCCGGCGGCGAAGGGGCGCCCGGACGTGTCCGCGCTCACCGGCAACCAGGGCAAGACCGAGGCGCCGGCCTCCGCCGCAGCGGCCGTGCGCACGAGCTTCACGGTGTTCAAGACCGTGCCGTATCTCGACGGCTCGATCGTCACCGGCTGGAACTTCAAGGGCGACGAGCAGAAACCCGAGAAGCAATATTGCTACGTGACGAGGCCCCAGACCTTCGGCGACGGCGCCACCTCGAACCAGACCACCGTGGCGATCGACGGCGAATTGCTGCCCCAGCCGGCCCGGTCGGAGGTGAATTTCGCGGTGATCGCCCGCAGCTGCGTGTGGTTCGATCCGTCGAAGCTGTGAGGCGAGCGGGGCTCGCCAGCGCCGCCTTCGCCGCATAGGTTCGGAGGAATTCCCGAACGACAGGACTGACGCGAGCCCGATGCGCTTCACCGGAACCGAGAGCTACGTCGCCACCGGCGACCTCACCGTCGCGGTCAACGCCGCCATCACCCTGGAGCGGCCGCTCCTCGTCAAGGGCGAGCCGGGCACCGGCAAGACCGTGCTGGCGGAGGAGATCGCCCGGGGCTTGAACGCCCCGCTGCTGACCTGGCACATCAAGTCGACCACCAAGGCGCAGCAGGGACTCTACGAGTACGACGCGGTCTCGCGCCTGCGCGACTCGCAGCTCGGCGACCCGCGCGTCTCCGACATCGCCAACTACATCCGCCGCGGCAAGCTGTGGGACGCCTTCACGGCGCCCGAGCGGCCGGTGCTGCTGATCGACGAGATCGACAAGGCCGATATCGAGTTCCCCAACGACCTGCTGCTCGAGCTCGACCGCATGGAATTCCATGTCTACGAGACCGGGGAGACCATCAAGGCGGCGCAGCGCCCAGTGATGATCATCACCTCCAACAACGAGAAGGAGCTGCCGGACGCGTTCCTGCGCCGCTGCTTCTTCCACTATATCCGCTTCACCGATGCCGAGACGATGCAAGCCATCGTCGAGGTGCATTTCCCCGGCATCAAGAAGCGCCTGATGGAGGAGGCGCTGCGGCTGTTCTTCGAGGTGCGCGAGGTGCCTGGCATCAAGAAGAAGCCCTCGACCTCCGAACTGCTCGACTGGTTAAAACTGCTGATGGCCGAAGACATCGCGCCGGAGGTCCTGCACTCGAAGGACTCGCACAAGATCATCCCGCCGCTGCACGGCGCACTGCTCAAGAACGAGCAGGATGTGCATCTGTTCGAGCGCCTGGTATTCATGTCGCGGCGTAAGGGGTGAAGCAAAGGCATGAACGCAAATACCGCGAAGACCGCGACGGAAGGATGTTTTGACCTGAGGCGCGTGCGGGTACCACTCGGCGGCAATCCTTTGCGCTCTTTGCGTTGAGCGCTCTGGTCCTCGAGAGATGCTCACCGACTTCTTCTTCCAGCTTCGCCAGGGCGGGGTCCCCGTCTCGCTGAAGGAGTTCCTCACCCTGCACGAGGCGCTGCAGAAGAAGGTCGCCTGGGGCAGCCTCGACGACTTCTACCTGCTTTCGCGGGTGTGCCTGGTCAAGGACGAGAGCCACTACGACCGCTTCGACCGCGTCTTCGGCGAGTATTTCCGCGGCATCGCGGCGCTTCCCGACGACCTGCTCGCGGTCATCCCGGCGGAATGGCTGCGCGCCAACGCGATGCTCACGCTGTCGGACGAGGACAAGAAGCTGATCGAGTCGCTGGGCGGCTGGGACAAGCTGATGGAGACGCTGCGCCAGCGGCTGGCCGAGCAGAAGGAGCGCCATGAAGGCGGCTCGAAGTGGATCGGCACGCGCGGCACCTCGCCTTTCGGCGCCTACGGCTACAACCCAGAGGGCGTGCGCATCGGTCAGGAGGGGTCGCGCAACCGCCGCGCGGTGAAAGTGTGGGACAAGCGCGAGTTCCGCAACCTGGACGACAGCGTCGAACTGGGTACGCGCAACATCAA
>JAEWKL010000500.1 GCA_023386115.1 Pseudomonadota bacterium | reverse complement strand
GTCCATCCGGCACGCCGGTGCTGGCGGTCGCCGCCGCCGCGATGGCGAGCGCCGTCGCAGCGGTCGGCAGGACGAGGGCGAGGCGACGGCGCCGCAGCGACGCGGCCTCGTGCTGGGCATCGTGCCCCTGGGTGAGGTCCGCGCCGGGCGCAGCCGGCACCGCATCGTGCGACGAGGGAACGAGGGACATGAGGGGTCGCGTGAACTCGGTGGAGGGGGCCGTGGCGGGACGCGGGCACTCGGCGCCGTGGCTGCGCTCTCCCGCTGACATCTCTGGGATCGATCTCTTGGATCAATCGGGCTGAATGACGCCAGAACGATGACACCTGTTCGCGGCGCGTCCGCCCCATAGATACGGCCAGGATGTATCGGCCGGCGACGGCCGGAAGCGGAGGAGCGCGACGGGTGCCGCAGACCATCCTGATCACCGGCGGGGCCGGCTTCATCGGCCGGGCCGTGGCGCGGGCCCTCGTCGCCCGGGGCGACCGGGTGCGCGTGCTGGATAGCCTGATCGAGCAGGTCCATGGTGGCCGGGCGCGGCCCGAGGGGCTGCCGGACGCGGTCGAGCTGCGCACCGGGGACATCCGCGACGGGCGCGCGGTGGCCGACGCGGTGACGGGCGTCGACGCGGTGATCCACCTCGCCGCCGAGGTCGGGGTCGGCCAGAGCATGTACGACGTCGACCGCTACGTCGCGGTCAACGACCACGGCACCGCGGTGCTGTTCCAGGCCCTGATCGAGCGGCCGGTGCGGCGGGTGGTGGTCGCCTCCTCGATGAGCATCTACGGCGAGGGGCTGTATCGCGGCGCCGACGGGCGGGTGCGCGAGGAGGTCGTCCGGCTGCCCCGCTCGGGACCGGACGCGCCCTGGGACCCCCTCGACGAGGAGGGACGGCCGCTGGTGCCGGTGCCGACCCCGGAATGGAAGCGCCCGGCCCTCGCCTCGGTCTATGCGCTGACCAAGTACGCCCAGGAGCGCCTGACCCTGATGCTGGCGCCGGCCTACGGCATGGAGGGCGTGGCGCTTCGGCTCTGGAACGCCTACGGGCCGGGCCAGGCGCTCTCGAATCCCTATACGGGCGTGCTCGCGATCTTCGCCTCGCGCCTACATAACGGCGCAGCCCCGGTGATCTTCGAGGACGGGCACCAGCGGCGCGACTTCGTGCAGGTCGACGACGTGGCCCAGGCCTTCCTGCTCGCCCTCGACCGGCCCAAGGCGGCGGGCCAAGTCTACAATATCGGCTCGGGCGAGGACCGCTCGGTGCGCGAGGTCGCCGCCCTCTTGGCCGAGGCGATGGGCCGGCCGGACCTGGTTCCTGAGATAGCCGGCAAGGCCCGGGCCGGCGACATCCGCCATTGCATCCCGGACATCACCAAGGCCCGCGACGAGCTGGGCTATCGCCCGGCGCGCGACTTCGCGGACGGCTTGAGGGAACTGGCCGCCTGGGTGGCGGAGCAGGAGGAGGCCCGCGACCGGGTCGAGGAGGCGCGCCGCGAGCTCGACCGGCGCGGGCTGGTGGCGTGATGACGGCGCATCCCAACACGACCCATCCCAAGATGGCCCCTGCCGAGGCGACCCATCCCAAGGCGGCTCACACGATGTCCGGCCGGCGCCCGGTCCTGATCACCGGCGGCGCCGGCTTCATCGGCGCCAACCTCGCCGACGCCCTGGCGGCAGAGGGGCGGGACGTGCTCGTCTACGATGCCCTCGTGCGCCCCGGCGTCGAGGGCAACCTGGCCTGGCTCACGGAGCGCCACCCGCAGCGGATCTCGGCCGTGACAGCGGATGTGCGCGACGCGGGCTCCCTCACGGCGGCGGCGGCGGAGGCCTCGGCGGTGATCCACCTCGCCGCCCAGGTCGCCGTGACGACGAGCCTCGCCGATCCGGTGGCGGACTTCGCCGTCAATCTCGGGGGGACGCTGACCCTGCTCGAGGCCCTGCGCCGGCGCGCCGACCCGCCGCCCCTGGTCTTCGCTTCGACCAACAAGGTCTATGGCGACCTCGCCGACCTGACCTTCCGCCGGGTCGGCGACGCCTACGCGCCGGAAGACCCGAGGACCCTCGCCCATGGCATCGGCGAGGAACGGCCTCTCGATTTCCACACGCCCTATGGCTGCTCGAAAGGCGGAGCCGACCAGTACGTGCTCGACTATGCCCGCAGCTTCGGGGTGCCGACCTGCGTCCTGCGGATGAGCTGCATCTACGGGCCGCGCCAGATGGGCACGGAGGATCAGGGCTGGGTCGCCCATTTCCTGATCCGGGCGCTGGAGCATCAGCGGATCACGGTCTACGGCGATGGCTGCCAGGTGCGCGACGTGCTCGATGTCGGCGACGCGGTCGCGGCCTACCGGGCGGCCCTCGCCCGGATCGCGCAGGTGAAGGGCCGGGCCTACAATCTCGGCGGCGGGCCGGCCAATGCGGTGTCGCTGCGCCAGGTTCTCGCGGCCATCGAGGCGATCGTCGGCCATCCTCTCGATGTCGGCTTCGAGGAATGGCGCGCCGGCGACCAGCGCTACTACGTCTCCGACACCCGCCGCGTCGCCGCCGATCTCGGGCTCGCCGCACCGCTGCCCTGGCGCCAGGGGCTGGCCCGCCTGGCGGAATGGCTCGCCGGGAGCCGGGGCCTGCGCCTGACATCCCGCGCGGTGCCGGCTTGAGCCACGCGCGAGATGCGTTTCGGTTCCCGCCACACGCCTGCGGCGACGGCATGGTCGGCGCCGCGCCATGCGCCAACGGCATGGCGGACCTCCGAACGGTATCAATCGCTTAACTGCAACTGAGCGAAAAGCCCTTGTCGTCCGGAGCGGCCCCGCCACTTCCCCAATAGTCGCCACCAGTATCCGCGATGCCCGTTCCCGGTTCAGGACAGCCGCTTTGAGAATCGCCCTCGTCAACCCGACCTGGAGCTTCGAGAACAGCATCTATTTCGGGTGCCGTTCCCCGCACCTCCCCATCGAGCTCGGGGCCTGCAAGGTGCTGCTCGAGCGGGCAGGCCACGAGGTCCTGATGCTGGACGGGGCGCTCGACGGGCTCTCGCTCGCGGACCTGGCGGAGAGGGTGGCGGACTTCGCCCCCGCCATGACGGTGGTGACCACCGCCCCGACCTACCTGTTCTGGCGCTGCGCCCAGCCCGAGCTCCGGGTGCCCCGCGCCTTCCTGGACGGGCTGGGGACGCGCGGCGGCCGAACCGTGGCGGTGGGCCCGCACGGCTCGGTGACGCCGGAGACGACGCTCGCCAAGCTCGCCTGCGACATCGTGGTCCGGGGCGAGTGCGAGGAGGTGGTGACGCACCTCGCCGAGGGCGGTCTCGGGCGGCCCGCCTCCGTGCCGGCCCTCGCCTTCCGCGATCGCGCGGAGACGGTCGTCACCGGCGGTCCTGCGGCGACGACCTTCGTCGATCTGCCGGCGCTCGCCTGGCCCGATGCCTGGGTGGCGCGCCACGCCCACCACCACCACCGCTTCGACCGGGCGCCGGAGGGTCCGGGCGCCGAGGTCGAGGCCTCGCGCGGCTGCCCTTATTCCTGCACCTTTTGCGCCAAGATCGACTTCCGGGACAAATACCGGCGCCGCGCGCTGCCGAACATCCTGGAGGAGGTCGACCGGTTGATCGCGCAAGGAGCGACCTACCTCTACTTCATCGACGAGATCTTCCTGCCGCAGAAACCCCTGCTGGAGGCCCTGGCCCGCCGCAAGGTGGAGTTCGGGGTGCAGACGCGGATCGACCTGTGGAAGCCCGACATGCTCGATCTCCTGGGCGCCGCGGGCTGCGTCTCGATCGAGGCCGGGGTGGAGAGCCTGACGGAAGCGGGCCGCGCCCTCCTCGACAAGAATTGCCGCGCCTCGACCGACGACCTCGCCGAGCGCCTGATCCATGCCCGCCGCTCGGTGCCGTTCGTGCAGGCGAACCTGATCAAGGTCGCGGGCGACGATCCCGCCCTGGTGGCGGCCTGGCGCGACCGCCTGCGCGCCGCCGGCGTCTGGGCCAACGATCCCGTGCCGCTCTATCCCTACCCGTCCTCGCCGGATTACCGCCGCCTCTGGGGCGAGCCGGACGGCGAGGCCTGGGAGCGGGCGCACGCCCATTACCTCGGCCAGTTCGACCGCTTCAGCGACATCCAGGAAGAGCGGCCGGCCCCGTTGCGCGAGTTGGAGGCGGCATGCTGCCCAGCCTGACGGTCCCGGCCGGACGTCCCCTCCCCTACCGGGGGGCGCCGGCCCTCAACCTGTTCATGACCGTCGATGCGGTCGGCGGCGTCTGGCAATACGGGCTCGACCTCGCCGAGGAGCTGACCTGCCAGGGCATCGGCGTCACCCTGGCGGTGATGGGACCTGAGCCGAGCCAGGACCAGCTCCGCGCCGCCCGTGCCATCCGCGGCCTCGCCCTGTGCCCGCTCGGCGCCAGCCTCGACTGGACGGCGCTGACC
>JAEWKL010000453.1 GCA_023386115.1 Pseudomonadota bacterium | reverse complement strand
GTCCATGGCGCGGCAGCCGGGCTCGACGGCGCGACCCTGGTGATCGGGGGGGCCGCGGGAGACCGCCTCGGGGACCGGATGCGCGCCGGGCTGATCGTGGCGAAGCGTGCCGGGTCGCACGCCGGCTCCCGCATGATCGCCGGAACGATCGTGGCCGACACGATCGGCGACCATCCCGGCTACGGCATGCGCCGCGGCACCCTGGTCACCGCCCGACTCGGCGCCCTGCTGCCGACCTTCGTGGAGACCGGGCGGCAGGATCTCGTGGTACTGCGCCTGCTGGCGAAATCGCTCGAGGCCGTGGTGCCGGAGGCGGCGGCGCTCCTGCGGGCGCCTCAGCGCCGGTATGCGGGCGACCTCGCGACCCTCGGCAAGGGGGAGCTGTTCGCGCCGGTGGGGTGAGCGGGAGCCCTCCAGCGGTGGTGCCACCCTCCGCGTCATCCCGGGGCCGCGCAGCGGAACCCGGAATCCATCACCGCCGACGGTGCAGGATAAAGCGGAACGCCGTTTGCCCCTTCCTGAATCGTCAGCGGTGATGGATTCCGGGTTCTCGCCTTCGGCGAGCCCCGGAATGACATCGAGGGCGTCAGAAGCGCCGGGAAGCCGTTTCCCGCAGCGAACAGTCGCTCACAGCCGCGCCTGAATCTTCCGCGCGATCGCCCCCAGCCGCTGCTCCAGCAGGGTCGGTACCTCGCAGACATAGGTCAGCGACTGGCTGCGCTCCTGGAAGATGCGCTTGTCCCAGGCGAAGCGGGTCTCCAGCTCGGCCAGCTCCTTGGTGTCGGGCACGTCCGGCGCGGTCTTCACCTCGCTGATCTTCCCGGCTTCATCGCGGATGCGCTCGGCCATCACGCGCTGGCCGCGGGCGTAGCGGCCGATGCCGGACACCACCTTGTCGCGCTCGCCGTTCAGCACCTCGAAGACGCCGGCGAAGACCCGGGTCAGGCGGGCGTCCTTCTCGGCCTTGTCGAGCTTGGCCACGAAGCCGTCGAGAAGCCCGTCGACCTCCTCCAGCGGCAGCCGGCGCGAAGCGATCTTCTGGGCGAGCAGGGCCGCCTCGGTGTCGTTGCCCCACTCGGCCAGGGCCTGGCTCGGGTCGGGCCCGGTCCAGACCGCGCCGGGGCCGAGGGTCGAGACCTTGCGCTGGGCGCAGGGCCAGTCGGGATCAGGCTTGGGCTGGGCAAGGGCCGGGGCGGTGGCGAGGACCAGGAGCGAGGCGAGGACGGAGCGGAGCATCACGGACATCTTCTCTTCATGAAGGGCGGTCAGCCCGTCTCCCCGGCCGGGCCGCCGCGCCGGGCGAGCAGCCCGCGGCCGGGATCGTAGGCGGCGACCGCCATGACGAAGAACGCGATCCCGGTCCCGACCACGACCGCGAAAGCGACCGGGTTGAAGGCGCCGTAGAGGGCGAACCGCACCAGCTCGACGGCGTGAGTGAAGGGATTGACCTGGCAGATCCAGTAGAGCGTCGCACTCGATTCGTTGACCCGCCAGAGCGGGTAGAGCGCCGAGGAGGCGAAGAACATCGGGAAGATCACGAAGTTCATCACACTCGCAAAATTCTCGAGCTGGCGCACGAGCGAGGACAGGAACAGCCCGATCGCGCCGAGCATCAGCCCGGAGGCGAGGAAAGCCGGCAGGGCACAGAGGTAGCCGAGCCATGGGATGTCGGTCTCGAAGAAGCTCGCGATGGCGAGGAAGACGTAGGCCTGGATCAGCGACACGATCACGCCGGCGATCAGCTTGGCGAAGAGCAGGCTCCAGCGCGGATAGGGGCTGGTGAGCAGCACCCGCATCGAGCCGACCTCGCGGTCATAGACCATCGACAAGGAGGATTGCATGCCGTTGAACAGCTGGATCATCACCGCGAGGCCCGGCACGACGTAGACCTCGTAGAGCACATAGGTCTCGTAGGGCGGCGTGATCGACAGGCCGAGAGTGTTGCGGAAGCCGGCGGCGAAGATGAACAGCCAGACCAGGGGCCGTACCAGGGCGGAGAAGAACCGCTCCTTCTGGTTGAAGAACCGCAGCAGCTCCCGCCGTACGATGCCGGAGAGCGCGATGAGATAGCCGCCGGCATCGAGCCGGCCGCGGACCGGGGTGAGAGCCGTTCCCGCGCTCACGCCACTCTCCTCTGAGTCCCGGGCTCCCGCTCGGCGGTCATCTGGCGGAACGCCGTCTCGAGGGAGCCGGTCGGCTCGCTCAAGGTGCCGGCGAGGCCGCGGGCGACGATGCGGCCGCGATGCAGCACCACGACCCGGTCGTCCGGCTCGATCTCGTCGAAGATGTGGGTGGCCCAGAGCACCGACAGCCCCTCCTCCCGCACCAGCGCCCGCACGATGCCGACGATGTCGGCGCGGGAGGCGAGGTCGAGCCCGACGGTGGGCTCGTCGAGGAGCAGGAGGTCGGGCGCGTGGATCAGCGCCCGGGCAATCTCGATCCGCCGCGACTGGCCGCCCGACAGGGTGCGGATCTTGTCGTCGCGGCGCTCGGACAGACCGATGCGGGTGAGCAGGGCCTCGATCCGCGCCAGCGCTGCCTTGCGGGGGATGCCGTGGAGGGCGGCGTGGTAGAGCAGGTTCTGGCGCACCGTCAGGTCGGTGTCGAGGGTGCGGGCCTGGAAGACCACGCCGAGGCGGGCGAGCGCCCGGGACGGCTCGCGCGCGAGGTCGTGCCCGAGCAGCGCGACGCGGCCAGCCTGGCTGGCATAGAGCCGGGTCACCACCGAGAACAGGGTGGTCTTGCCTGCCCCGTTCGGTCCCAGCAAAGCCACGAACGCGCTCCGGGGCACCTCGAACGACACGTCGTCGAGGGCGGCGCGGGCGCCGAAGCGGTGGCTCACCCCCTCGACCGCCAGGGCCGCACTCATCGGACGATGGCCTTGCGGGCGTCGCGCACCGCGTCGACGCACTCGTCGTATTCTCTTTCGCCCAGTTCCCGCTCGGCGACGCGCAATTCCTTCCTGAGGGTCTTGGCGACCGGCTCGGGCGGAGACTTCGCCAGCTCGGCCTTGATCATCGCGATGCCGTCCCGGCACGCGGCCGCGTCGTCGGCGCGAGCGGGCAATGCCGTCAGCAGGAGCAGGGCGGCCAGGGCAAGGCGCATCCGGGGTTTCCTCATCTCATCGTTGCGGTCGATGTAGGCCGGGTTGCCGCGGCCCGCAAACCCCTGTCATACGGCTTCCGCTTGATGGCTTCGCAATGCGGAAGCCGGCTTCGCTCAGACGCCGCGCGGGCTTGTGATCCGCAAGCCGGAAGACGATTTCCGGATTGCGGATCACTTCACGATGAAACGCCCGGTCATGCCTCGGCTCTCCAGCCCCTGCACCGACCACGGGAACTCGCCGGCCCGCACGGTCACGAACTCCACCGCGATCGTGCCCTGATCGTCGAATTCGAGGTGGTGCGGCGCTCCGGCCATGTGCACCTCGAGGTGGTTGATGACGATCTGGTTCATCCACACGCCACGGAAGAACTCGCTGGCGAAGAACTTGTATTCCTTCTGCCCCTTGGCGGTGATGCGCAGGCGGTAGGACTTGCCGGCCTCCATCTCGATGTCCTTCACCGGTACGGCGTAGTCGTTGTCCTCGGCGCCCAGCACCAGGTCGGGCAGGTCGGTGCGGCCCTTGGTGAGGTCGCCGGCGATGGCGGGGCCGGTGAGGAGACTGGCGGAGAGGGCGGCGAGGACGAGGGGGCGCATGAGCGATCCGGCTAGGAGGTAGAACTCTTTCCCTCTCCCGCTCGGGAGGGGGGATCCCGCGCCTCATTCGGCTTGGGGCGCGGCGCTGAAACTACTGCGGCGAGACCGCGACGCCCCACGGAAGCAGGCCGACCGGGATACTCTTCGTCACCTTCAGGGCCTCGACGTCGATCACCGAGACGTCGTTCGAGGTGCCGTTGGTGGTGAAGAGGAGCTTCTGGTCCGGCGTGAAGGCGAGCTGCCACACGCGCTGGCCGACCGGCAGGTATTTCTGGACCTCGTAGGTCCTGGCATCGACCACCGCGACCCGGTTGGCGGGGCCGAGCGCCACGAAGGCCTTGGCCCCGTTCCGGGTCAGGCGGACGCCGACCGGCTGGATCTGCTCGTCGGTGACGCCGGGGATCTTGAAGGTGATCTTCTTCACCACCTTGCGGGTCTCGACGTCGATCACCGAGACGGTGCCGCCGACCTCGGCCGAGACCCAGAGCCACTTCCCGTCCCGGCTGAACTCGGCGAAGCGGGGACGGGCATCGACCAGCACGTTGTCGATCACCTGGAAGGTCTTGGTGTCGATGAAGTGGGCCATGTTGGTGGTCTCGGAGGTATTGACCAGGATCGACCCGTCCGGGCTCAGGCCCATCCCCTCCGGCTCGACGCCGACCGGCACCTCGGCCACCACCTTGTTCTTCTCGATGTCGAGCACCGTGACCTGGCTGTCGTCCTCGTTGGCGACGTAGACCGGGTTGCCGGACGGATGCGCGATGAACTGCTCCGGGTCCGGCCCGGAGCGCAGGGAGCGCACGACCTTGCCGGTCTTCGTATCGAGCACGTCGATGCGGTCGTCGTCGCTGGCGCAGACGTAGAGTAGGCTCCCGTCCTTCCCCACCGTGATCCCGCGCGGGCGCCGCCCGACCGGCCAGGTCGCCGTGACCTTCAGGCTGTCGACGTCGATGACGCTGACCGAGTTGCCCTTCTCGTTGGTGACGTAGACGGTGGTGGCGCGGGCGGGCGCGGCGGCGAGGAGCACGGCCGCGACGAGGGCGTACTGCGCCGGCCTGATCCGGTGACGGGTCATCGATCCTCCCTTCCGGCCGCGCTCTTCGACCCGCGGTCCGTCTCTGGATGCCCTTACCTGGCCCGCCGCGGCGCCGCGGGCGAGATCGACTTATGGCCGGGTCACGACTTCGTCAGCCGGCACTGCGTTTCCGGCAGATCGATCCCGAGCGTATCGAGCGGCGTGCGCTGGTGCAGGTAGCCCTGCTCCGGCGCCACCGCGACCAGGGCCTGGGGCTGCACCAGGAGCAGCGGCTGGCGCAATTGGTGGTCCCAGGGGCGGAAGCTCAAGGCGACGCCCTTGTAGCCCGGCAGGCTGAAAGCCGGATCGGCGATGGCGGCGGCCAACGCCGCCGGGTCGGCGGTCCTCTTCTGGAAGGCGGCCTCGCCCACGGCCCGCACCGAGGCCCAGACCTGGTAGTCGAGGGGGCGCATCAGCCGGCCGGCGAGCCGGCGGAAGCGGTTCTGGGCCTGGGCGGCGCCCCAGACCTCGAGCGTCGGATGCCAGGTGGTCGGGATCAGCCCCTGGGTGCCCACGACGGGCCGTGGATCGACGGTGTGAAACGGCACGTAGTCGCCGAAATCGCCCGCCTCGTCCGCCACCACGGCGACGTCGTAATCGAGGCCGCGGGTGAAGACGAGGGCCTCGGCGCGGGTCGGGGTGTCGCCGCGGGCCCGCGCCAGCGGCCCGAAGGTCCACGGCCGCTCGGCACTGATCTGCAAGCCGAATTTCTTCGCCGAGCGCTTCATCGCCGTCGCCCACAGCGTGTCGCCGTCCTGCGGGCCGGTGATCAGGAAGAGCTTGCGCCAGCGCATGAAGGCGAGGAACTGCGCCAGCGCGTCGGTCTGCATCGCCCGGCTCGGGGCGACGTGGAAGACATCCGATCGGCAATCGGTCCCGCGCAGGCGGTCGTCGGGGGCGGCCGCGTTGAACAGGACGACGCCCGACCCCTTGAGCGCGTCGGCCACCGCCAGCACCTCGTCGGCGGGGAGCGCCAGCACGAGGAAGCGCAGGCCTCTCTCGACGAGGCCGCGGGCGGCCTCGACCGGGCTCTGGGGCGGCGGCTCCCCGGGGGCGGCGGCCTTGAGCGCCACCGCGTCGAGGCCGTAGCTCTGGCGCACGAAGCGGCCGGTCGTGGTGTTGTCCTGGATCGCCAGCTTGGCGCCGGCCAGCCCCTCATCCTCGGGAGCGGCCTGGGCGTCGTAGGAGGACGGCGCCGGGGCCGGCCGGTAGATCAGGCCGATGCGGATCTCGGCCGTTTGCGCCGACGGCGCCGGCGGGCTCGGTGCCTGCGCGACGGCCGGCGGTCCCGCCAGGGCGGCGATGAGACCGAGTGTGACAGTGGCCTTGCGGAACTGTGCCATGCGGAACTGTGCCATGCGGGCGGCACGCTACCAGGGTTTCTCCCGCGGCCTCAACGCCTCTTCGATGAGGATTCTTTAAGACGGCCGGCCCTCCCCCGAAAGTCCGAATGCGGTTCCCAGGCGACCGCGTTGCGTGTCCCCGCGCCGTCATGCGAGGGTCGGGCGATGCTGTCGCTTCGCGCCCTCCCCGCCCTCGCGGCCCTGCTCGCCGGCCTGCCGGCCGCCGCCGCGCCGAGTGCGGCAGGGATGTCAGGTCCGGCGGCGATATTCGGGATCGAGCTGGCGGAGCCCGGCACGATCGGGCCGCGGCCGCTGAAGCCGGAGGATGCGCGGCGCTTGAGCCTCGCGAGCGACACCCTGCGCCGGGAGGTGGCGGGCCGCGGGCTCGTCCCCGTGGATCTCGCACCCCAGGCCGCCGCGATCCGGCGCGATGCGCCGTTCTACAAATGCGAGGGCTGCGCGGAAAAAATCGCCCAGGCGGCGGGGGCGGCCTACGTCGTCTACGGCTACGTCCAGCGCAGCGCCCCGCAGGTCCTCAACCTCACCATCACCATCACGGAGGCCGGCAGCGGCAAGGTGCTGCGCGGCGGCCAGGTGGTGATCCAGGGCGACACCGACGAGACGTGGCTCCACGGCGTGCGCTCGCTGGTGAAGAACCGCCTCTTCGCCGAGCCGCTGCCGAACCGGTCCTGATTCCCGTGCCCGACACCTCCCCTTCCCGTGTCCGCCTCCTCGTCAGCGTGCGCGACGCCGCCGAGGCGGCGCTCGCCCGTGACCAAGGCGCCGACCTGATCGACGCCAAGGATCCCGACCGCGGCGCCCTTGGAGCGCTGCCCCCCGACACCGTGCGGGCGATCGCGGCGGCCTCGGGCGACCGGCTGACCAGCGCGGTCGCGGGCGAGCCGCATGACGGCCGGGAGGCCTCCGCCTGCCTGGCGGCCCTCGCCGGGACGGGCGTGCGCTACCTCAAGATCGCCTGGGCGCCGGGCCGCGCAGCGGCGGGATTGACTCTGCCCGCCGGCCTCCCGGTGATCGCGGTGCTGTTCGCCGAGGACAGGCCGGAGGGCGCCGACGTGCCGGCGCTCGCCGCCGCCGGGTTCTCCGGGGCGATGATCGACACGCGGGGCAAGGATGGGCGGCGGCTCACCGACCACCTGCCCGTCCCGCTTCTCGCGTCCTTCGCGGCCTCGTGCCGGGCGTACGGCCTGCTCTCGGGCCTCGCCGGCTCGCTCTCCCTCGACGACATCCCGGTCCTGGCCGCGCTCGGGCCGGGCTATCTGGGTTTTCGCGGCGGGCTGTGCGCGCAAGCGGACCGGACAGGCCGCCTCGACCCGGTGCGGATCGCCGAGGCGGCGCGGCGTCTCGCCGCTATCGTACCCCGCTCCGAGGCGGCGTAGGTGTGTCCACGCACGGGACACGGACCATGAGCCACGGACTCAGCGTCGTGAAGGTCGGCGGCAGCCTCGTGGCCGATCGGGCACGGCTGCGCCGGCTGCTCGGCGCCCTCGCGGACGGAGCGGACGGACCGGTGGTGATCGTGCCGGGCGGCGGCGCCCTGGCCGATGCGGCGCGGGTGACGCAAGCCGCCCTCGGCTTCCCGGATTCCCTCGCCCATCGGCTCGCCCTCGATGCCATGGCGGGCATGGGGCGGATCTTCGCCGCCCTGGAGCCGCGCCTCGCCGTGACGGAGACTCCCGGAGACGCCCTCGCCGGCCGCGTTCCGGTCTGGGATCCGTCGGCGCTGAAACGAGGCCATCCGGAGATCCCGGAGAGCTGGGACGTCACCTCGGACAGCCTGGCGCTCTGGCTCGCCACCCGCCTCGGCGCGGCGACGTGCCTGCTGGTGAAATCCGCCGATCCGGCGCTCGGGGCCGGTCCGGCGGACCTCGCCCGCACCGGCCTGGTCGATGCCGCTTTTCCAGGCTTCGCGGCCCGCTTCCCCGGTCGGATCGTGCTGCGGGGGCCCGGTGGCGACCGGCCGTGCCGCGCGGTGGTCCCGGAATGCGCCGCGTGAGGGAGCACCTCGTCTTCGTCACCGGGCGCCTCGCCAAGGCGCGGCTGGAAAAGATCGCGGCCGGCCTGCCGCCGGAGCTTTTCGCCTGGACCATCGCCGATGCCGGCGTGAAGGTCGCGGCCCTGATGACGGAAGAGATCATCCGCCGCCGGGTCACCGTACCGGAGGGGGCGACGCGGATCATCCTGCCCGGGCGCTGCCGGGCCGACCCCGCGGCACTTGCGGCCCATTTCGGCCTGCCGGTCGAGCGCGGGCCGGACGAGATCGTCGACCTGCCGGTCTTCCTCGGGCTGGCCGGGCGCAAGGTCGACCTGTCGCGCCACGACGCACGGATCTTCGCCGAGATCGTCGACGCCTCGCGCCTCACGCCCGACGAGATCTTGGGGAGAGCCAGGGATCTCGCCCGGCGCGGGGCCGACGTGATCGATCTCGGCGGGCTGCCGGACACGCCCTTCCCGCATCTCGCCGACACCGTGCGGCTCTTGAAATCGGAGGGTTTGCGGGTCAGCGTCGATTCGTTCTCGCTCGACGAGCTGCGCCAGGGTGCGGCGGCCGGGGCCGATTTCCTGCTCAGCCTCAACGAGGACACGCTCGATCTCGCCTTCGAGACGGATGCCGTGCCGGTGCTGGTGCCGTTGCGCCCCGACGACCTGCCCTCCCTCGACCGGGCGATCGAGCGGATGCAGCGGGCGGGCCGTCCCTTCATCGCCGACCCGATCCTCGAGCCGATCCATTTCGGCTTCGCCGCCTCCCTGGTGCGCTACCACGAGACGCGACGCCGCCACCCCGACATCGCCATGATGATGGGCACCGGCAACCTGACCGAGCTCACCGAGGCCGACAGCCTCGGGGTGACGGCGCTCCTGATGGGCGTGTGCTCGGAACTGTCGATCGGCAACGTGCTGATCGTGCAGGTCTCGAACCATACCCGCCGCACGGTCGAGGAGCACGATGCCGCCCGCCGGGTGATGTACGCGGCCAAGGCCGACGCCGCCCTGCCCAAGGGCTACGGGCGCGCGCTGCTCAGCCTGCACGACAAGCGCCCCTACACCCAGACGCCGGAGGAGATCGCCGCTCTGGCCGCCGAGGTGCGCGACCCCAATTACCGCGTGGCTTTGGCCGAGGACGGGGTCCATATCTACAACCGCGACATCCACAAGGTGGGGCGCGACGCGATGGCGTTCTTCCCCGATCTCGGCGTCGAGGGCGACGGAGCCCACGCCTTCTATCTCGGCGGCGAGCTGACCAAGGCCGAGCTGGCCTGGCGGCTCGGCAAGCGCTACGTGCAGGACGAGGCCTTGGATTGGGGCTGCGCGCTCGACGGGGAGGTGGAGGACACCACCCGCTTCAAGACCCCGGGCCATACGCGCCATAGCGGGAAGCCGTAACGTGCCGCTGATCCGCGAGACCATCGTGACCACGGTCTCCGCCGACGGGGTCCTGCACCTGGTGCCGTTCGGGCTGATCCAGGAGGGCGAGGATTTTTGGGTGGCCCCGTTCCGGCCCTCACCGACCATCGTCAACCTGGAGGCCGTGCCGTTCTTCGCCGCCGCCGCACCTTCCGACATCCGGGTGATCGCCGGCTGCGTCACCGGCCGGCGCGACTGGGCGACCGTGCCGGCGAGCGCCATCCCGGTGCCGCGGCTGGCCGAGGCCTACGGCCACATGGAATTGCAGGTGGTGGAGGTGCGCGACGACCCCGTCCGCCCCCGCTTCCGCGGCCGGGTGGTGCACAGCGAAGCGCACCGGCCGTTCCTCGGCCACAACCGGGCGGTCAACGCGGTGCTGGAGGCGGCGATCCTGTCGACGCGCCTCCACATGCTGGACCCCGAGACGGTGCTGGCCGAGCTGCACCATCACCGCATCGCCGTCGAGAAGACGGCCGGGCCCGCCGAGCGCGAGGCCTGGAACTGGATCGCCGCGAAGGTCGCGGCCGCCCTGAAGCAGGCGGCCGCCGCGTCCCTCGCGGTCGATGACGCGTGAGATTTCGCGTTGGAGAGGAGACATCCGATGAAGCCCATCCTCGTGGCCGCCCTCGTCGCCGCCTTCGCGGCGGCGCCTGCCCAGGCCCACGGCCCGACCCGCAAGAAGGTCGAGGAGAAGGTCACGATCAATGCCGCGCCCGACAAGGTCTGGGCCGTAATCGGCAACTTCCAGGACATGAGCTGGCTGCCGCCGGTCGAGAAGACCGAGGGCAAGGGCGGCAACGAGGTGAAGGCCACCCGTACCCTCACCCTGAAGGGCGGTGCCACCGTCGACGAGGAGCTCTACAAGTACTCGGCCGAGCAGAAGAGTTTGTCGTACCGGATCAACAAGGTCGACGTGAAGGTGCTGCCGGTCAACAACTACTCCTCCACGATCAAGGTCGAACCGGTCGAGGGCGGCAAGGCGTCGGACGTGGTGTGGGACGGCGCGTTCTACCGTGGCTACATGAACAACGACCCGCCGCCCGAGCTGAGCGACGAGGCGGCGATCAAGGCGGTCAAGGAGCTCTATCGGGGCGGCCTCGACAACCTGAAGGCGAAGATCGAGAAGGGCAACTCGTGAGGCCAAAGGTCATTTTTAATGACTTTTGGCTCCGTTCTCGAGTTTTCGCCAAGCGTTTCGCTTGGTGTCGACAATTCGAGATGGGGCAACGGCCTCGTCGATCTTGGGCTTGCCCGAGATCGACGGTCGATGCGTCAGCATCTTGGGCCGTCGATATCAAAAGCACCCGGCGTCTCGCCGGGCTCGGCCTGCTGGTCGGGATCGGCCTCGCGCCGATTCCCGCGTGGGCCGTGGAGGCCTTCCTCACCGCGCAGAATTCCGACACGGTCGACGTGGTCGATCTCGACGCGTCGACGGTGGTGGCGAGGATTCCCGTCCCGGGCGCGCCGGCCGGGATCGCCCTGTCGCCGGACCGGGCTCGGGTCTACGTCACTGCCCCGGAGGGCAAGGCGCTGGTGGTGATCGACGCCGCGTCGCGACGGGTCGACCGCCGGGTGCCGCTCGGCGGCGGACCCCTCGGGGTCGGGGTGAACCCGGTGAGCGGCGCGGTCTACGTCGCCGACTGGTACGCCAAGCGGCTCTGGGAGGTCGAGCCGAGGGGCCTCGCGGTCGTGGCCGAGATCCCGGTCGGCGCCTCGCCGTCGGGCATCGCGGTGACCCCGGACGGCCAATTCCTGCTGGCGGCAGACCGGGATGACGACGCTCTCTCCCTCGTCGACACCGCGACGCGGCAGCGGGTCGCGGTGATCCCGGTCGGCACGCGGCCGTTCGGGGTGACGATCGATGCCGAGGGCAAGCGGGCTTACTCCGCCAATGTCGGGTCGAACGACGTCTCGGTCGTCGACATCGCGGCGCGCCGGGAGGTGGGCCGGGTCAAGGTCGGCGAGCGGCCCTACGCGGTGGCGCTCGCCCAGGGCCGCGCCTTCGTCACGGATCAGTATGGCGGCACGGTCAGCACCTTCGGCACCGCCACCCTGGCGCCGGGTCCGCGGCTCGATGTCGGCGAGTACCCCGAGGGCATCCAGGCGAGCCCGGACGGCAGGACCGTCTACGTGGCGAACTGGGAATCGAACACCCTCACGGTGATCGATGCCGCATCCCTGCGCGTGACCGGGACGGTGAAGACCTCGGACGGGCCGCGGGCCTTCGGGCAGTTCCTGCGCTGAGCCGGGGCGGGGCGACCCGCTCGCGGATCGGCACGGACCGGTAGTTCGAGGCGAACGGGTTGGTCACCAGCCCGCTCTCGGCCCGTGCCGGTGCGGCGAGGAGCAGCAGGAGAGTCGCGAGCCTCAGACGCATTGGAGCCAAGTGGCCGGAGCCAAATGCATCAGAGGCCGGCAGCCTTGCGCAGGGCGGCGTTGATGCGTTCCTGCCAGCCCGGTCCGGCCTCCTGGAAATGGTCGAGCACGTCGCGGTCGAGGCGCAGGGACACGGTTTCGCGCAGGCCGGGCACGGCGGCTTTCGCGGCGGCCTTCTCGGGAGCGGGGCTCTCGGGGACCTTGCGGGTCACGGCCCGGAATGCGGCCTCGGCGGCCTGCCGGGGATCGCCGCCGCGGCGGGAACGGTCAAATGTCATTTGGAGGTCCTCCTGCGGATGGCCCTACCACGGCACGGACCATCACGAAACGAGGACCCGCACACGACGAAGGCCCGCCGGCGCACCGACGAGCCTTAAGGGGCAGGGTCCACGTTTCAGGGTGCGGGTGGTATCTCACGGCACGATGGTGACGGCCGTCTCGGCCCCGTGCCGTATTCGGCCCGCCCTGAAGCCACTATCCCTGTCGATAAGAGTCCGGTGGCGTTTCCTGATCACCGGCATCGGTATGTGTCGCGTGAGGGCTGCAACCTTGAGATCTCATGGCTACCTCCTCGATGTTCGTCTCGACGAGGACTATGCTGCCCCTCCTCCGAGAGATGGTCAAGAGGGATTTGTAGCCGACTGCGTTCGATCTTCGCGGCGAGGTGAAAACCTAACGGCAGGTGAAACCGCGGTCGCGGGGCCCGGATGACGGGCCTCTGTCGCGACGCGATGGGTGGGAGGACGACGGTGCCGCGGTCGCCCGCAGGGGCGCGGGCGATCCTGTGACTTCCCGCGAAGGCGCAAGGCGAGCGCCGCGGCCCGCGAAGCCACGCGCGGGGATCCCGAAAAACGACGAAGGCCCGCCGGCGCACCGACGAGCCTTAAGGGGCAGGGTCCACGTTTCAGGGTGCGGGTGGTGTCTCACGGCACGATGGTGATGGCCGTCTCGGCCCCGTGCCGTATTCGGTCCGCCCTGAATCCACTATCCCTGTCGATAAGAGTCCGGTGGAGTTTCCTGATCACCGGCATCGGTATGTGTCGCGTGCGGGCTGCAACCTTGAGATCTCATGGCTACCTCCTCGAGTTCGACTCGACGAGGACTATGCTGCCCCTCCGCGCAGGGATGGTCAAGAGGGATTTGTAGCCGACTTTTTTGAACTGCCGCGCTGGAACAAAACCTAAGGAGAGGTTAAGCGCGCAGCCGGGCCGTCGCCCCTGGGCCCGCCGCATCCAGCCTTCCGAACCGGGAGTCACGCGACGTGCAGGATGGCGTCCTTCATCACCCGGGCGACGACGTCGCAGTTCAGGGCGCTCGCGGCGCAGTGGGTGACCTGCCGGTCGAGATGGTCGTGGTCGAGGCGCGGGTCGCAGGCGCTGGCCAGGAAGTAGCCCGAATCCGTGATGCTCATCACGTAGACGTCGGAGGCCTGGCCGGTATGCCGGTTGATCAGCATGAACTGGGTGTAGGCCTGCTCGAAATCGGGCCGGCCGCGCAACGAGGGCCCGCGTTCGATCAGCACCCCGTGGGGCTCGAGCTGGCTGGCCGCCGCCTCCAGCACCTCGGCGGTGATGTCGCGCAGGAGCGCCACGCGCTGGGCGTCCTCGGCGGAGAGCGGCGTTGCGGCCGGCGGGTCCGGCACCGAGGCGGCCTCGCGGCGCCGGCGCTGCTCCTCGAAGAAGCTCCCGAAATCCGACAGTACCACGTCCGGGCACCGGGGAACCGCCCTGGCCTCCGTCATCGCACCGTGCTCCCTTCGTCTCCGAAATCGATCCGCATCTCGTTCCAAGCGTAACTCACGCCGGCGCCCGGTAGATCCTGCGCGATCATGGACGACGCGACGGTCTTTTCGGCGGGTTCCTCTCAGAGATGCCGCGGACCTTCGCGCAGGCCGCCGGCGCGGCCCTCCTCGACCACGACCGAGAGGCGAAACACCTGCCGCGGCGACGGGACCGGGCCGGCGGAGCCCGGCAGCGAGCGGATCGCGGAGGGGTTCGCCCGCCGCACCAGGGCGGCGAGATCGAAGCGGCCGGTCTCGTTGTAGGTCGTCAGCACCGGCCGCAATCGCGCCGCGATGGCGGGCGTCATCGCGGGCAGGCGGTCGATCTCGTCGATGCTGGCGAAGGGCGCGTTGCGCGGCCCCCAGGGCAGGCCGCGAGCGCGGTATTGCGGCAGCTCCGCGCCGCCGCCCGGCTCCGGCGTGTCGTCCGGGTCGCGGTAGTAGACGATCTCGGCGGAGAGCGCCAGCGCGTCCCGGTCCGGCACGCCGAGGAGCCGGAAGGCCTCCTCCATCGCCGGGCGCGGCGTGGTGTTGAGGTCGATCAGGATGCCCTGGTCCTGGAGCGACAGATGAGCCGTCCGCCCCGGCGCCAGCGGGCAGGCGGTGACGGTGCCGTCCTGGGGCAGGCCGGTGCCGGGCCGGCGATAGGTCCGCCCCAGTTCGAGCTCGTAGGCGATCAGGCGGGCGATCCCGTCCGCCGCGCCCTGGAGGCGCAAAGCCTCGGCCCGGGCCTGGGCGAGGCCGGTGGCGGAGCGGACCTGAAGGATCGCCACCGCCAGGACCGCGCCGACGATGATGACGATCGCCAGCACCGACAGGAGCACGAAGCCGGCCTCGCCCGCGTCGGGCGGGCCCTCGGTCGGGGCGCTCACGGGCCGGCGTCGAGGGCGATCAGGAGAGGGGCCCATCGGCGGCTGTCCGCGGGAGGAAAGGTGACCTGGATCTCGACGAGGAGCGGCGGCCGGTCGGGCCGCGACCAGGCCGGCAGCCAGATCGGCCGGGCGCCTTCGGCGGAGGGGCCGTAATAGCGCAGCCCGAGGC
>JAEWKL010000357.1 GCA_023386115.1 Pseudomonadota bacterium | reverse complement strand
CAATAGGAAGACCTCGAGAAAAAGACCGGAGGAGAATGTCCATGACGATGAAGACACTGCTAGGCACGGCTTCGCTGGCCCTGTTGTTGGCAAGCGTTGCGACGGCGTCCCAGGCCCAGGTGAAACTGGGGCATCTCGCCGACTATTCGGGGGCCACCTCGGACGTCGGAACGCCGTTCGGACAGGGCGTCGCGGACGCCTATGCCTGGATCAACAAGAACGGCGGTATCAATGGCAAGAAGGTCGATGTCGATACGGTCGACTACGGCTATCAGGTGCCGCGCGCGATCGCCCAGTACAAGAAGTGGTCCGGTGCCGACAAGGTCGCCGCCATCCTCGGCTGGGGCACCGCCGACACCGAAGCGCTGACCGGATTCCTTGCCGAGGACAAGATCCCCGATATTTCGGGTTCCTACGCCGCAGCGCTCTCCGACCCGACAGGCGCCGGCGGCAAGGCCAAGCCCGCGCCCTACAACTTCTTCTACGGCCCGAGCTACTCGGACGCGGTTCGCGGCATGCTGACCTGGGCTGCCGAGGACTGGAAAGCCAAGGGCAAGCCCGGCAAGCCGAAATTCGTCCACATGGGCGCGAACCATCCCTATCCGAACGCGCCAAAGGCCGCTGGCGAAGCCATTGCGGCCGAACTCGGCTTCGAACTGCTGCCGCCGATCGTGTTCGCGCTGACGCCCGGCGATTACAGCGCCCAGTGTCTGACCCTGAAGAGCTCGGGTGCAAACTACGCCTATCTCGGCAACACCGCCGGCTCGAACATCTCCGTGCTCAACGCCTGCAAGGCGGCGGTCGTCGACGTCCAGTTCCTCGGCAACGTCTGGGGCATGGACGAGAACGCCGCCAAGGCGGCGGGCGAGGCGGCGAACGGGGTCGTCTTCCCGGTCCGCACCGCGGCGGTGAGCGGCAGCACGGCGCCGGGCATGGCGATGGCGGCCGAGATCTCGAAGGTGTCGGACGCCGCCGGTACCGCCTACCGCCCGGTGCACTACTACACCGGCATCTGCGCCGCCCTCTACATGACCGAGGCGCTCGCCTGGGCCAAGGACAATGGCGGGCTCGCCGGCCCCAACGTCCGCAAGGGCTTCTACCAGAAGAAGGACTGGGTGCCGGCCGGCATGGAGGGCGTCTGCGTCCCCTCGACCTGGTCGCCCACCGACCATCGCGGGATGATGGAGGTGCACATCTACCGCGCCAAGGTCTCGGGTCCCACCGACGGGGCGCTGCCCGACCTGATGAAGGCCGGCACGATCAAGCTCGAGCCGGTCAAGACCGTGACGCTGCCGCGCAAGGCCGAGTGGCAGGGGTGGTGAGGACCGCCCTCGACCGGTGACCCGCCTCTGACCCCTCCCCCCTCTGCGGGGGTGGGTGCCCCGCGAAGCAGGGCGGGAGAGGGACCGCGACGCTGCCGGATGTGGCGCCCTTCACGGCGGTCGCGACCTCTCCGGAAACGGCGTCCCCTCTCCCGCCCCCCTGCTGACGCGGGGGCCACCCACCCCCCCAGAGGGGGGAGGGTTCGACGTCGCATCTCACCCCTGGAGCCGTCCGATGTCGCAGGTCATGACCCTGGAGCGCCCAAGTCCCGACGCCGCGCCGGCCCCCCTCCTGAGCCTGCGCAACGTGGAGGTCGTCTACGACGACGTGATCCTCGTCCTGCGGGGCCTGAGCCTCGACGTGCCGGCGGGCTCGATCACGGCGCTGCTGGGCGCCAACGGCGCTGGCAAGTCGACGACGCTCAAGGCCATCTCGGGCCTGCTGCGCTCGGAGGACGGCGAGGTCACCCGCGGCGAGATCGTGTTCGACGGCGCCCGCATCGACGGCATCGAGCCCGACAGAATCGTGCGCCGCGGCATCTTCCAGGTGATGGAGGGCCGCCGCATCGTCGCCGACATGACGCCGATGGAGAACCTGCGCCTCGGCGCCTTCTCGCGCCGCGACCGGGAGATCGGCCAGGATCTCGAACGGGTGCTGACCTACTTCCCGCGCCTCAAGGAGCGCACGGGGGCGGCCGGCTACCTCTCGGGCGGCGAGCAGCAGATGCTGGCGATCGGCCGCGCCCTGATGGCCCGGCCCCGCCTGATCCTGATGGACGAGCCCTCCATGGGCCTCTCGCCCCTCCTGGTGAAGGAGGTCTTCGGCATCATCCGTCAGATCAACCGCGATCTCGGCGTCACCATCCTGCTCGTCGAGCAGAATGCCCGCGCCGCCCTCTCGGTGGCCGACCGCGGCTACATCATGGAGCAGGGCAAGGTCGTGCTCGACGGCACGGTCGAGGAATTGCGCACCAACGAGGACGTGAAGGAATTCTACCTCGGCGGCGCCGGCGACCAGCGCAAGAGTTTTCGCAACCTGAAGAGCTTCAAGCGGCGCAAGCGCTGGATCTGAGGGATCGCTCGCCCCCTTCGCGCCCGCGAGGCGGAGGCCGAGCGACGATCTCGTCGCGGCCCACGCGATGATGCTAGGCATCATGCGCCGCATCCCAGGCGGGACGGCGAGACGAGGGCCCGAGAACCGTGAATTACCGCCACGCCTTCCACGCCGGCAACCACGCCGACGTGCTCAAGCACTGGGTGCTGACCCGGGTGCTGGCGCATCTCCAGCGCAAGGCGACGCCGTTCCGGGCGATCGACACCCATGCGGGCCTCGGCTTCTACGACCTGACCGCCGACGAGGCCGGGCGCACCGGCGAGTGGCACGACGGCATCGGCCGGCTCGACGAACCCTTCCCCGAGCCGGTCGAGGCCCTGCTCGCCCCCTACCGGGCCGCGGTGGATTCGGTGCGGGCGCGCCACGGCGCGACGATCTATCCGGGCTCGCCGGCCCTGATCCGCGAGTTCCTGCGCCCCGGCGACCAGGGCGTGTTCGTGGAGCTGCACCCGGCCGACGGCGCGGTGCTGCATGCCCGCTACAACCAGGATCCGCGCACCAAGGTGCTGGCCCTCGACGGCTGGACGGCCTTGCCCGCCCTGATTCCCCCGAAGGAGCGCCGCGGCCTCGTCCTGATCGACCCGCCCTACGAGGTGCCGGGCGAGATCGAGCGCCTGGGCCGCGAGCTCCTGAAGGCGGTGACGAAATGGGCGACCGGCACCTACCTCGCCTGGTACCCGATCAAGGACGCAGCCGTGATCGACCGCCTCGCCGCCGGCCTCGACGCCGCCCTCCCCCGCCCGGCCCTGCGCCTCGACCTCCTGATCCACCGGCCCGACCCGATGCGCCTGAGCGGCAGCGGGCTCATCGTGGTCAACCCGCCCTGGACCCTGCGCGCGGAGGCCGACACCATCCTGCCGGCGCTGGCCGAGCGCCTGGCGCAGGGCGGCTACGGCGCCTTCCGCTGCGAACCTCTGGGACCGCCGGCCTGAGGCGCATCGCCGGGGTGTCCCAGCGCGCGGTCGAAGAAGGCGACGATCGCGGCGTTGAAGCGGGCGTGGAAGGCCGCCCGGTCGAAGCCGGGCGCGCTGGCGCAGATCTCCGGCTTGGCAGAGACCAGTTCCGGGGAGCAGGGTGCCAGGATGTCGTAGTGGCGCGCGCCCTCGACGATGTGACGGACGGGCGGGTGCGGCAGCGCGGCGGCGACCGGCTCCACGTAATGCGGCGCGGGCAGGATCTCGTCGTCTCCCGCCTGCCAGAGCTGCACCGGCGCGGAGATGTCGGCGAGCCCCGATCGGGTGAAGGTGAAGCCGAGGGCGGGGGCCGCGACGACCAGGGCGGCGAGGCGGGGAGCGGGAGTGAAGGCGGCCGGCCGCAGGTGTCGTCCGCGCAGCCCCTCCGACGCGATCAGGCGGCAATCGTAGAAGTCCGGATGCGCGTCGCAATGCGGGCCGACCCGGTCGAGATCGGGCCGTCCGCCCGCCGCGGCCAGGACGGTGAAGCCGCCGGCCGAGAACCCGAACGCGCCGACCCGCGCGGGATCGATGGTCGCGCCGCCCTGCCCGGCGACCAGGGCCGTGACGACGGCCGCGAATTGCCGGACCCGGCCGGCCACGTCCAGCACGCGGCTGCGATCGCGCCAATCATCGCCGGAATGGTCGAGAGCGGCCACGACGTAGCCGGCCTGCGCGAGCGCAAGCGCCGTGTCGGCATGGCTCGTCCGGCTCCCGCCGGTGCCGTGCGAGAGCACGACGAGGGGCAGGCCGCGCCCGGCGACGGCGGCTCCCGGCGCGACGCTCTGGACGAAGGGCCCGACCTGAACCGGCTGCGTGGCGACCTCGGTCGGGTACCAGAGCGCGACATCCAGGGGCGGCCCGTCCCCCTCCAGAATGGTGAGGGTTCGGAATCCGGCATTTCCCGCCCGCGCCGCTCCGGGCAGGCTCCCGGCCAGCAGGCAGAGCCCCACCAGCATCCCCAGGCGTCTCATCATGGTCGTTCCCCTTGTATCGCCACCGTCATGGCCTCGAGGAGCATGGCCTTGGGGAGCCCCGGCTGCAGCCGGTGCTTCGCCAACGGGCGAACGGGTTCGCGGCCGGGCGGGCTTCCCTCCGGCGTCGCGCGCAGCTAACCTAGCGGCATGATCGCACGATGCCTGCCCCGTCCCGGGCGCCCCCGGATGCGCGACGGCGCGGCGATCACCGCGGCCGGCGTGGGTCTCGGAGTGATCGGCCCGTTCGGGAGCTACCTGAACGGGTCGTCCGCCCTCCTGGTCGCCTACTGGGTCGGATGCCTGTGGCGCGGGGCCGGCCTGCTCGCGGCAGCCGCGACGTGGCTGGTGCCGTGGATCGCGCGCCGGGGCGCCGCCGCCCCGGTCGCCCTGGCCC
>JAEWKL010000723.1 GCA_023386115.1 Pseudomonadota bacterium | reverse complement strand
GGCCAGGGCACGGCCATCGCCCACCAGGTCCACGGGGCGATCGGCTTCACGCAGGAGCACCGGCTGCACCTCTACACCGGCCGCCTCCGGGCTTGGCGCGACGCGTTCGGACGCGAGGCCGAGTGGGCGCAGGTGCTCGGCCGCCACCTGATCGCGGCCGGGCCCGACGGGCTCTGGCCCGCGATCACGGTCGCCTGAGGATTTTTTCCCATGTCGCAATTCACCTTCCCGCCGCCGCCGCCCTCCCCCGAGGCGGAAGCCCTCCGCTCCGAGATCCGGGCCTTCCTGGCGAGCGAACTGAAGGATCGCGCCCCGATCGACCGGGCGCAGAGCTGGAACGGCCTCGACCCCGCCTTCTCGCGCAAGCTCGGGGCACGGGGCTGGCTCGGGCTGACCTGGCCGCAGGCGTATGGCGGGCAGGAGCGCTCGGCGCTCGAACGCTACGTGCTCCTCGAGGAGCTTCTGGCCGCCGGCGCGCCGGTCGGCGCGCACTGGATCGCCGAGCGCCAGAGCGGCCCGAGCCTGCTGCGCTACGGCACCGAGGCGCAGAAGGCCGCGATCCTGCCCCGGATCGCCGCGGGTGAATGCTTCTTCTGCATCGGCATGAGCGAGCCCGATTCCGGCTCCGACCTCGCCTCGGTCCGGACCAGGGCGGTGCGGGACGGCGGCGGCTGGCGGGTCAACGGCACCAAGCTGTGGACCACCAACGCTACCCACTGCCACTTCATGATCCTGTTCTGCCGCACCGGGCCGCTCGACCGCGAGCACCGGCATGCCGGCACGAGCCAGTTCGTGGTCGACCTGACGCTCCCCGGCATCACCATCCGGCCGATCCGCAACCTCGTCGGCGAGCACCATTTCAACGAGGTGGTGTTCGAGGACGTCCTGCTGCCCGAGGACGCGCTGCTCGGGCGCGAGGGCGAGGGCTGGGCCCAGGTCACCGGCGAGCTCGCCTACGAGCGCAGCGGGCCGGAGCGCTTCCTGTCGTCGTTCTGGCTCCTCGTCGAGCTGGTGCGGGCGCTCCAGCCTGCCGCCGACGCGCGGGCCGAGATCGCGCTGGGCCGGCTCGGGGCGCAGCTCATCACGCTCCGACGCATGTCGCGCTCGGTCGCGGGCCTGCTCCAGGCCGGGGCCGATCCGGCCCTGGAGGCCGCGATGGTCAAGGATCTCGGGGCGCTCGTCGAGCAGGAGATCCCGGAGATCGCCCGCGACCTCGTCGCCGAAGGGCCGCCGACACCGCAGAGCCGGACCTTCGCGGAGGTCCTGGCCTACACCACGCTGCACGCGCCGTCCTTCTCGCTGCGCGGCGGTACCCGCGAGATCCTGCGCGGCATCATCGCCCGCGGCCTCGGGCTCAGATAACCGGAGACACGACATGACCGATGCGGTGCTCTACGAGCAGGATGGCGGGATCGTCACCCTGACGCTCAACCGGCCGGGGAAGCGCAACCCGATCTCCGAGCACGAGGTGGTCGACGGTCTCGTCGCGGCGCTCGGGCAGATCGGCGCGGACCCGTCCGTGCGGGTCGCGATCCTGACCGGCGCCGGCTCGGCCTTCTCGTCCGGCGGCGACCTGCGGGCGATGCAGGACGCGCTGGAGGAGCG
This sequence comes from Pseudomonadota bacterium, assembly GCA_023386115.1. Classification (GTDB taxonomy): domain Bacteria; phylum Pseudomonadota; class Alphaproteobacteria; order Rhizobiales; family Beijerinckiaceae; genus Methylobacterium. Next base: position 13,740 of record JAEWKL010000723.1, on the reverse strand, counting down.
TGCCCGGGACCCCAGCGCCACGATCAGCTACTACACGAACGGAATCCAGCGTATTCCGCTCGCCTTCGAGGCCCTCGACGTACCGGTGATCGCCGCCGTCAACGGTCCGGCGATCGGCGCGGGCACGGACCTCGCCTGCATGTGCGACCTGCGCATCGCCGCGGACACGGCGCGCTTCGCCGAGAGCTTCGTCAAGATCGGCATTATCCCGGGCGACGGCGGCGCCTGGCTCCTGCCGAGGATCGTCGGCTGGTCGAAGGCCTGCGAGATGGCGCTCACCGGCGACATCCTCTCGGCCGAGGAGGCCCTGGCCTGCGGGCTCGTCTCGCAGGTGGTGCCGGCGGCCGAGTTGATGGCGGCGAGCCGGCGGCTCGCCGAGCGCATCGCCGTCAACCCGCCCCAGGCGGTCCGGGCGACCAAGCGCCTGCTGCGCGAGGGCCGCTTCGCGACCCTTCCCTCGCTGCTGCAACTCTCGGCCTCGGCGCAAGCCATCGCGCACACCACCGCGGAGCACCGGGACGCGCTCGCCCGCGCCCTGGTACGTACGTCGAAGGGCTGAGCAGAGTTGCATGACGGTGCACGACGCTGTGGCTCATGCGTGCTGCACGGGCCGCTGCATCGTCGCAAGCCTCGCCCAGTCCGGACCCGGAATGGGCGCGAAGAGAAAGCAAGGCTGGCTGGAGACGCTTAATCGTATCGATTCTGGCCGCCTGCCGATGTCGTGTCTCGTGGATGGCATGACGCAATTCTGCTTGGTTACTGGCTTTTGCATCATTTTCGTCGCCGGACCGGGGACCGCTTCGGCACCGGCCGTCCGCAGCCGGCGGAATGATGCTTGGAGGATCGCCCGGCCGCGCCGCGCCACGGCGCACCCAAGACGACGACGGACCCAAGACGACGGCGGATCGCCAGGTGACTCCGCCGTCCCTCGCGAACCAACGCTCCTCTCGCACGTTGGCAGCCGGACCGGCCTACATACTAATAGCCAGTATGTGCCCGCCGGTCTCGTTGCGAGCTGGGAGGCTGTCCGGAGTGGCGTGTCGATGCGGGCCCGAGGCCGAGGAGTTCACCGCCGGGAGGAGTCACGGCCGTTACCATGCGTCCGCCACCGCGGAGCCGGCCGGCCGATGACGGAGCCGAATCCCTTCTCGGAGGTGCAGCCGGAGAATGCGGAGCGCCTGCTGGCCCTGGTCGGTGCGGTAAGGGCCGCGGGCTACGATTTCACCACGGTGACCCCCGCCACGCACGCGGCGGTGAACCGGCGGCCCGGTGACGCGCTGGCGCGGGATCTGCGCGGCGTTCTCGGCTGGAGCCGGCCGTTCCGGCCCGACCTGCTGCCGCCGGACCTCTTCGATCTCATGCGGGCCGCGGGCGCCGCCGTGCCCGACGGGGAACTCTGGCGTCCCACGCTCCGCCTGTCGAGCCTCGACGGCGAGCTGTTCCTCCACTCGGCGTTTCCGCCGCTCGCCGCCGATGCGGTGTTCTTCGGTCCCGACACGCTTCGCTTCGTCCGTGCCGTCAGGGCTCATCTGGCGACGCGCACCGCGCCGTTGCGCCGCGTGGTCGATATCGGCTGCGGGTCCGGCGCCGCCGGCATCCTCGTTGCCAGATGGGCTGCCGCGCCGGCCGCGCCTTGGGGGCGTGACGTCGAGGTCACGCTCGTCGACATCAACGAGGCGGCGCTTCGCGCGGCCGCGCTCAACGCCCGCGCCGCGCGCGTCGACAGGGTCGTGGCGCGCCGCAGCAACCTGCTGGCCGAGGTCGAGGGCGACTTCGACCTGATCGTGTCGAACCCGCCCTTCATGATCGATGCCGCGGGACGCGCCTACCGTGACGGCGGCGGGGTGCGCGGCTCGGGCCTGCCCCTCGCGGTGGTCGAGGCGGCGACCCGCCGGCTCGCTCCGGGCGGCACGCTGGTCCTGTTCACCGGGACGGTCATCGTCGAGGGCCGGGACGCGTTCCGGGAGGCGGCCGAGACGCTGTGCGCCGGCGCCGGGCTCGCCTGCGCCTATGACGAGGTCGATCCGGACGTCTACGGCGAGGAGCTCGACGGCCCGGCCTACGCCGATGCCGACCGCATCGCGCTCGCGGTCCTCACCGCGACGCGGCCGAGTTGAGGAGGGATCCGAGCATGCCGACGACGCCGAGCACCGAACCGTCCGAGGCCGCCGCCTTCCTGCGCGACGCCCTCGCGGGCCTGTCGGCCGAGCCGCGGTCCCTGCCGGGCAAGTACCTGTGGGACGTCGAAGGCTCGACGCTGTTCGACCGGATCTGCGGCACCCGCGATTACTACCCGACCGGCCGCGAGATGACGCTCCTGCCCGCCGTCGCGGCGGAAGTCGCGGACCGGGTCGGGGCCGGCGCCACGGTCGTCGAGTACGGCAGCGGCGCGAGCCGCAAGATCCGCATCCTCCTCGACGCGCTGCCGCGGCCCGCCCGCTACGTCGCGCTCGACATCTCGTGGGACTTCCTGAAGGCGGCCATCGACCGGCTCGCTCCCGACTATCCCGACGTCGAGATGATCCCGGTCCATGCCGACTACTCGCGCCCGATCACGCTCCCGGTCGCGCTGGCGGGCACCCCCGTGCTCGGCTTCTTTCCGGGCACCAGCATCAGCAACTTCTCGAGGCCGCAGGCGATCGGGTTCATGGAGCGCGCCCGGGCCACTCTCGGCGAGGGATGGTTCCTGATCGGCGTCGACCCGACGCGCGATGAGGAGCGGTTGCTGCGGGCCTATGGCGGCGCCGACGGCCTGATGGCGGCGCTCCACCTGAACCTGCTCGCGCGGGCCAACCGAGAGCTCGGCGCGACCTTCGACCTCGACGCCTTCCGGCACGAGGCGCGGGTGCTGCCGGATCCCTTCCGGGTCGAGGCGCATCTGGTGGCGACCCGGGACACCGGGTGCCGGCTCGGCGGCGAGGTCTTCCGCTTCGCGGCCGGCGAGAGCATCCACACCGACAATTCCTACAAGTACGACCCCGCGTCCTTTCAGGACATCGCGCGGCGCAGCGGCTGGATTCCGGAAGCGGTGTGGCTCGACGAGCTCGGCGTGTTCAGCCTGCACCTCCTGCGCAGCGCATGATGCGGTGATCGGGCGAGACGACGCGGCGGACGCTCCGCTTCCGGGAGGGAGCCCCATCCGCGCAGCGGTGACATCGGCATGACGGAGGAAACGGCTTGGACGGCGTGAGACAGACAATGCGGAGGAGTCCGTCCGCTGCGACCGGGCCGGGCGCGACGCCGGCCGTGCGGGTGGCCGGAAGGCCGGCACCGCGGTCGCGCGCCGCGGATTCCCTGGGGAGAAGCAACCTCGGTCCCCCGGCGTATCAGGGTCCGATGCCGCTCCCCCGGGACGACCGGGACCACCCGCTCGCCGAAGCCTTCCGGGCGTTCATCGCCGCGGCCGGGTTTCCCTGCGTCGGAGCCAAGGCGGCCCTGACCAGGGGGCAGATGCGCGTCCTGATCGCCCGGAGCGTGACCTCGGCCTGGGACGACATGCGGATCTACCCGGCCCTCCTCGCCTTCGCGGCGCGCTACCGGGCGCAGCCCGACCCGTTCCAGAGCTTCGCCGTCCTGTTCGAGGATCCGGATCGCCTGAGCGAGGAGGAGTTCGAGCGCCACCTCTGGTCGCGCCTGCAATCTCTCGCCGACAAGGATGCCTGGCTCGGTCACCGCTGGGACGAGCGGGTGGCCGAAGATCCGGGTAACCCGCATTTCTCGTTAAGCTTCGCGGGCGAGGCGTTCTTCGTCGTCGGCCTGCACCCCGGGGCCAGCCGGCCGGCACGCCGCTTCTCGTCGCCGGCCCTGGTGTTCAATCCGCACCGGCAGTTCGAGCAGTTGCGCGAGGCCGGCCGCTACGAGAAGCTGCGCGCCTCGATCCTGCAGCGGGACGTGGCGCTGGCGGGCTCGGTCAACCCGATGCTGGCACGGCACGGCGAGATCTCGGAGGCGCGCCAGTACAGCGGCCGGGCCGTCGACGACGGCTGGGCTTGCCCGTTCCGGCCCCGGGGACGAACCGGAGGCTCCGATGTGCGCTGAGTCCGGCGAGCAAGACCCCGGACGCCACCAACCCGGACGACGAGAGATCCCCCCGCGCTCGGGCGTCGCCTTCACCCTCGCCAAGGGCGACCGCCTGACCGTGATCGACCCGTGCGGCGAGCAGGTCGCCGACCTTCTCGCCTTCAACCGGCACGACGTCGACGAGGTCATCTCCTCCGGTCGCACTCTCGACTACGCCAGCCGGATCTACCTGACGACCGGGGACCCGCTCTACTCGAACCGGTCAAACGTGCTCCTGCGCATCGTCGAGGACACGGTGGCCCGGCACGACTTCCTGCTGACGCCCTGCTCGGCCGACACGTTCCGCATCATCTACGGCGATGCGCATCCGCATCGCGGCTGCTTCGGCAACCTGGCGGCGGCGCTCGCGCCGTTCGGCATCGCGGCCGACCGCATCCCGGTCGCGTTCAACTGCTTCATGAACGTGGTCGTGGACGGCGCGACGGGCGCGCTGAGCGTCGAGCCGCCGCTCAGCCGGGCCGGCGACCGCATCACCTTCGAGGCCGAGACCGACCTCATCGTCGGCCTGACCGCCTGCTCCGCCTTGCAGTCGAACAACGGCAGCTTCAAGCCCATCCATTACCGGATCGATCCGCGCATCGCGCCCGTCCGACCGTCGTGACGGTCGGCGATCCATCGCCACGGGCGGACGACGGCCTCCGCGACACCGGCGCGAGCGCCGTGTTCGAGATCGAACAGTCCCGCGGGCGCATTCCGGAAGCCGGCCGCCAGATCAGGCGTGAACCCGGAGACCTATCACAGGTTAGGAAGAGCGGGCGCGGGACGGGATCGGCGGACGCGCTCCCGCGGCGGATGGCGGGCGATCCTCGGGGGGAGCGGGTGGCCGAGAGACACGAGGAAGGTGCCGGTGCGGTCGATCTCCGGCTGCTGCGGGCGGCGGTGGAGGCGTCGAGCGAAGCGATCCTCATCACCTCGGCCGATCTCGACGAGCCCGGTCCCCGCATCGAGTATGCCAACCCCGCCTTCACGCGCATGACCGGCTACGCGGCGCAGGAGGTGATCGGCCGCTCCCCCCGCTTCCTCCAAGGCCCGGATACCGATCGGTCCGTCCTCGACCATCTGCGCGCGCGCCTGGAGGCCGGCGATCCAGCCCAGGGCGAGGCGCTCAACTATCGCAAGGACGGCTCGACCTACGTCGTCGAGTGGTTGATCACGCCGGTCCGCGAGAGCGACGGCCGCATCACGCACTGGGTCTCGGCGCAGCGGGACGTCACCGAGCGCCGCGCAAGCGAGGACCGGCAGGCGCTGCTGGTGCGCGAGCTGCACCACCGGGTGAAGAACACCCTCGCGACGGTGCAGGCCGTGCTGAACGCCACCATGCGCTCGCCCCTGTCGATGGCGGAGTTCACCCGGGCCTTCTCCGGGCGGGTCGCGTCGCTGGCGCGGACCCACGCCTTGATCACCGAGGATCTCGGGCAGACCGCGTCCTTCGAGGGGCTGCTGCGGGCCGAGCTCGGCGCCTACGACGAGCGCGGCCGCCTCGCCCTCGAAGGACCGGCGGTGGTGCTGCCCTCGGACCTCGCCGTGCCGGTGGGCATGGCCCTGCACGAACTCACCATCAACGCCCTGCGCCACGGCGCCCTCGCCGATCCGAAGGGCCGGCTCCAGGTGACCTGGTGGCTCGAGAAGGGAACGGCCGGGCGCAGCCTGCGCTGGGACTGGAGCGAGCACGACGGACCGCCCGCCCCCCTGCCCACCCGCGAGGGCTTCGGCTCGCGGCTGCTCAACAAGGTCCTGGCGACGCAGACGGGGGCGGAGGTGGACGTGGCCTTCGCGGCCGACGGGCTGCGGGTCTCCGTGCGCCTGCCTTTGCCCGACCCCTCCCCGTGACGACGAGGCCGGCGGCATGATGCCATATACTTTACTGGAGCTTGCACAGAAGCCGGTGCCGCGTGGCCGGAAGAGCGCGGCGGGCGCGACGGTTCCGTCCGGAACCAACGCCGGTTCCCGGATTCACCCACCCGAACGGAGCCCCTGAGAGGATCGATGGCGGCCGAATTCCAGGGCCAGGATTTTGCGGCAACCCTCCTCGCCGCCGGCGCCTGCGGCCGGCTCGTCGCGTCGCGGGAATGGTCGGGCACGGGGCTCGGCCCGGTCGCCGGCTGGCCGCAGAGCCTGCGAACCGCGACCTCGATCCTGCTGCGCTCGCCGGTCCCGATGGTGATGCTGTGGGGCGAGGACGGCGTCATGATCTACAACGACGCCTACTCGGTGTTCGCCGGCGGGCGGCACCCCGAGCTCCTGGGATCCCGGGTGCGCGAAGGTTGGCCCGAGGTCGCGGATTTCAACGACCACGTGATGCGGGTCGGCCTGGCCGGCGGGACGCTGTCGTACAAGGACCAGGAGCTGACGCTCTACCGCCACGGCCGGCCCGAGCAGGTGTGGATGAACCTCGACTACTCGCCGGTGCTCGACGAGAGCGGCCGGCCGGCCGGCGTCCTGTGCGTCCTCGCGGAGACCACCGAGCACGTCGCGGCCGAGCGCGAGCTGAAGGGCAGCGAGGCGCGCCTCGCCGCCATCGTCGCGGGGGCGACCGTCGGCCTGTCGGAGGTCGACCGCAACGGCCGCTTCCTTTGGGTGAACGAGGAGCTTTGCCGCATCCTCGGACGCTCGGCGGACGCGCTTTTCCGCGCGAGCGTCGCGGACGTGACGCATCCCGAGGACGTGGACCCCAGCCGCGACGCCATGGCCCGGTCGGCGGCAGCCGGCGGGACCGCTTCGCTCGACAAGCGCTACCTGCGCGCCGACGGCGGGATCGTCTGGGCCAACAGCCGGGTCACACGCCTCGGCGATGCGGGCGGGGAGCCCGGCACCCTGCTCGTCGTGACGGTCGATCTCACCGAGCGGTTCGCCGCCGAGGCGCGCCTGCGGGCGAGCGAGGCGCGCTTCCGGCTCATGGCCGACGCAGTGCCGCAGATCGTCTGGATCACCGATGCCGAGGGCCGGGTCGAGTTCTTCAACCGGCACTGGACCGCCTATACCGGCGCGCCCTACGAGCCGACGACGGCGGCGGCGGTCGCCGCCGCGCACGTGCATCCGGACGATGTCGCCGCCACCATGACGGCGTTCGAGGCGGCGCGGCGCTCCGGCGGCACCTTCCTGGTCGAGCACCGGATCCGCTCGGGCGCGGGCGAGTACCGCTGGTTCCTGGTCCGCGCCGAGCCCTACCGCGACCCGGCCACGGACGAGGTCGTGCGCTGGTTCGGCGCCTCGGTCGACATCCACGACCGCAAGCTCGCCGAGACGGCCCTGCTGGCGCTGAATGCCGGCCTCGAGCGGCAGGTGGCCGAGCGCACCCGCGAGCGCGGCCTGATCTGGCAGCACAGCCTCGACCTGCTCTCCGTCATCGACATGGGCACCACGGCCTTCGACGCGGTCAACCCGGCCTGGACGGCGGCGCTCGGCTGGCCGACCGGGTCGCTCGAAGGGCGCTCCTACGCCGATTTCGTGCATCCGGACGACGTTGCGGCGAGCGTCTCGGCCTTCGAGCAGGTGCGGCAGGGCCATCCGGTCCTGCGGTTCGAGAACCGCTACCGCGCGCAAGGCGGCGGGTGGCGCTGGCTGTCCTGGGTCGCCGTGCCGGAGGGCGGCAAGCTCTACTCGGTCACCCGTGACATCACCGAGGAGAAGGAGCGCCGGGCCGAACTCGAGGCCGCGCAGGACGCCTTGCGCCAGTCGCAGAAGATGGAGGCGATGGGCCAGCTCACCGGCGGCGTCGCCCACGACTTCAACAATCTGCTCACCCCGATCGTCGGCTCCCTCGACATGCTGCAGCGCCGGGGCGTCGGCGGCGCGCGCGAGCAGCGCCTCATCGCGGGAGCGATGCACTCGGCCGAGCGCGCCAAGACCCTGGTGCAGCGGCTGCTTGCCTTCGCCCGGCGCCAGCCGCTGCAGGCGACCGCCGTCGACATCGCCCGGCTGATCACCGGCATGGGCGACCTCGTCGCGAGCACGACCGGGCCGCAGATCCGGGTCGTCGTCGAGGTGCCCGACGCGCTGCCGCCGGCGAAGGCCGACCCGAACCAGCTCGAGATGGCGCTCCTGAACCTGAGCGTGAACGCCCGCGACGCGATGCCGGAGGGCGGGACCTTGCGCATCTCGGCGAGCGAGGAAACCGTGACGGCGGGCCGTCGCTCGACGCTGCGGCCGGGCAGCTATATCCGCCTGTCGGTCGCGGATACCGGCACCGGCATGGACGAGGCGACGCTGGCCCGCGCGGTCGAGCCGTTCTTCTCGACCAAGGGGATCGGCAAGGGGACGGGCCTCGGCCTCTCCATGGTGCACGGACTCGCCTCCCAGCTCAGCGGCGCCCTCACCATCCGCAGCCGGCCCGGCCTCGGCACGCATGTCGAGCTGTGGCTGCCCCGCAGCGCCACGGCGCCGGACCTGCCGGACGCCGCAACGGAGCCTCCCGCGGCACCGCTCACCCGCCGGACCGCGCTCCTCGTCGACGACGAGGAGCTGGTGCGCCTGAGCACCGCGGACATGCTGGGGGACCTCGGCTACACGGTGATCGAGGCGGCCTCCGGCGAGGAGGCGATGCGCCTGGTCGGGCGCGGCGAGCCCTTCGACCTGCTCGTGACCGACCACCTGATGCCGGGCCTCACCGGGACCGACCTCGCCCGGGCGGTGCGCACCGCGCGGCCCGGCGTGCCGGTGCTCCTGGTCTCCGGCTACGCGGAGACCGAGGGGGTCGAGGCCGACCTGCCGCGGCTCACCAAGCCGTTCCGGAAGGCGGAGCTCGCCGCGAGCCTGGCGCAGCTGGCGGGTGGCTGACCCCCGGATCGCACCGGTGCATCACGCGCCGCGCAGACTCGCCGCGAGGGCACGGGCGAGGTCGGCCTGCACGAACGGCTTGCCCAGCCGCACGGTACCGGCGAGCCCCTCCTCCGGAAGGTCCGAGAAGCCGCTCGCCAGGATGATCGGCAGGGCCTCCCTCTCGTCCCGGACCGCACCGATCAGCCGGGCGCCGGTCATCCCCGGCATCACCTGGTCGGTGATCATCAGGTCGATGCGCCCGCCGCGGCGCAGGAGCCGGAGCGCCTGCTCGCCGGACGAGGCCTCGATCACCGCATGGCCGAGATCCTCCAGCATCGCCGCGGTGTTCATCAGCACGAGGGGGTCGTCGTCCACGACCAGGATCGTCATCGGCGCGAGCGCCGGGAGTTCCGGCCCGGGCGCCGCGCTGTCCGTGCGCCGGAGATCCTCCCCGGCCACCGGCAGCCAGATCTCGGCGGTGGTGCCCTGCCCCGGCGCGCTCCTGAGGACCAGGCGCCCGCCGGACTGCTCGGCGAAGCCGTGGATCATCGAGAGGCCGAGGCCCGTGCCCCTGCCGACGCCCTTGGTGGTGAAGAACGGTTCCGCCGCACGCGCGAGCGTCGCCTCGTCCATGCCCGTGCCGGTATCCGCGACCGACAGGCAGACGTAATCGCCCGCTTCCAGACCCGGGACCGCGCCGGGCTCGACCTGCACCTCCCGCGCCGCGATCGTGAGCGTGCCGCCCTCGGGCATCGCGTCGCGCGCGTTGACGGTGAGGTTGAGCAGCGCCAGCTCGAGCTGGGCCGCATCGGTCAAGGCGGGGGCGAGCCGCAGCGGAAATTGCATCCCGAGCTGGATTCCGGGGCTGATCGAGCGTTGCAGCAGGTCGGCCATGCCGCGCACCAGCTCCGGCACGTCGGTCGGGCCGGTGGTCAGTTCCTGGCGCCGTGCGAAGGCGAGCATGCGGCGGGTCAGCGTCGCGCCGCGCTCGGCCGCGTGGATGGAGTTCTCGATCAGCTGCTGGAGCTTGCCGTCGGCGGGCAGCCGCTTGCGGGCCAGCGCGAGGTTGCCGAGCACGACGGCCAGCAGGTTGTTGAAGTCGTGCGCCACCCCGCCGGTGAGCTGCCCGATCGCCTCCATCTTCTGGGACTGGAGGAAGCGGGCCCGCGTCGCCTCGATCTCCTGCTGCGCCGCGCGGCGCTCCGTGACGTCGCGGGTGATCTTGGCGAAGCCGATCAGCTCGCCCTGCTCGTCGCAGATCGGGTCGATGATGACGTGGGCCCAGAACCGGGAGCCGTCCTTGCGCACCCGCCAGCCCTCGGCCTCGAACCGGCCCTCCTGCGCGGCGGTCCGCAGGGCGCGGGCGGGCAGCCCGGTCGCCCGATCCTCGTCGGTGTAGAAACGCGAGAAATGCTCGCCGAGGATCTCCTCGTCCGCATAGCCTTTGAAGCGTTGGGCGCCCCGGTTCCAGCTCGTGATGAATCCGCGCGGATCGAGCATGTAGATCGCGTAGTCCTGCACCCCCTGGACCAGCAGGCGGAAACGCTGCTCGCTCAGCCGCAGGGCGTCCTGTGCCGCCTTGCGCTCGCTCATGTCCCGGGTGATCTTGGCGTAGCCGATCAGCGTGCCGTCCTCGGCCCGGATGGGGTCGATCAGCACGTGGGCCCACATCAGGCTGCCGTCCTTGCGCACGCGCCAGCCCTCCTGCTCGAATCGCCCCTCCGTCGCGGCGATGTGCAGGGCGCGCCGCGGCAGGTCGGTCGCCCGGTCGGCCTCGGTGTAGAAGCGCGAGAAGTGCTGCCCGATGATCTCCGCGGCGGTGTAGCCCTTGAAGCGCTCGGCGCCGCGGTTCCAGCTCGCCACGTGGCCGTTCGCGTCCAGCATGTATATTGCGTAGTCCACGATCGAGTCGACCAGCAATCGGTAGCGCTCGTCGCGATCGATGGCCGTCGTCAGCGTTGTGGGTTCAGTCATCGGGTGATCGGGCGTGGGGTGAGGCGGGGTCGGTCCCAGGCTTATACTCGCCCCTAGCATTCGAAAACCATTGGTCCCGAATCATGCACCCCCGGCGCGACGCGCGGGCCTCGCTTCGACGGGGCCGCATCGAGGCGGCGTCCGGGTTCGGGGGGAGGCGGCGCACGACATGCCGGACGACGCGCCCGAAGCGGGAGATCGCGACATGTCGGCACCGTCCGATGGTTCCGTCTCGATGTTGCGCGATGCGGGCAGCCGGGACGCGTTCGGGAGAGCTCGTCGCCGCGTCCGGCATGACATCTCCCGCAGGGCCGCTGAGGGGCGGAACCGCACCCGCGCCGATCGGCGCGGTGACATCGATCGGACCTCCGGACGGACCGTCCGCCCAGCCTCCCGCCCGACCCCCGCCCATGGCCGCAAATCCCCTGCCCGACCCCTTTCGCAACCGCCTCCGCGGCGCTACATGAGGACGGCGGGGCTGCGGTTCTCGTCAGGAGACACATATCCCCGGGGCCTTATCGACTCCCTCGGGAGCTGTCACTGCCCTGGTCCGTGGACCGGGGCATTACGGCGCCCACCTACTTCGTAGGTTTCCCGGGATCGATTCTCCAACGGCTCTCGTGGCTCCGCGCTGGACTGACATGACGACGGACGTTTCCCCCGCCTCCCTGGACAAGGCCGCCTTGCGCACGGCGGCCCTGGCGCGGCGGGACGGGCTTTCGGTCGAGGCCCGCGAGGATGCTTCCCGCCGCATCGCCGGGACCGTCCTGAACCTTGCCGAGATTTCCGATACCGGGCTGGTGGCGGCCTACTGGCCGATTCGCAGCGAGGTCGACATCCGCCCGCTGATCGGGGCTTTACGCGCCCGCGGCCAGAGGGTGGCCCTGCCGCAGGTGACGCCCGGCGGGCTGGTCTTCCGGCTCGCCACCGAGGGCGAGGCGCTCGCCGCCGGCGGCTTCGGCCTGAGCGAGCCCGGCCCTGACTCACCCGTCGTCGCGCCGCGCGTCCTCCTCGTGCCGCTCGCGGCCTTCGACCGGCGCGGCCACCGCATCGGCTACGGCAAGGGCTATTACGATCGGGCCCTCGCCCGCCTCGACGCGACGGGACGCACGCTGGCCATCGGCATCGCCTTCTCGGCGCAGGAGACCCCCCACGTGCCGGCCGGCCCGCACGACCGCTCCCTCGACGGGATCGTGACCGAGGCGGGCCTCATCCACCCCACCGGAGACTGATTCCCACCATGCGCCTCCTCTTCCTCGGCGACGTCGTCGGCCGGCCGGGCCGACTGGCGGTGAGCGAGCGCCTGCCGGCCTTGCGCGAGCGCTGGCGGCTCGATTGCGTGGTGATCAACGGCGAGAACGCCGCCGGCGGCTTCGGCATCACCGAGAGCATCTGCGAGGAACTGATCAATGCCGGCGCCGACGCGGTGACGCTCGGCAACCACTCCTTCGATCAGCGCGAGGCCCTGGTCTTCATCGCCCGCCAGCCGCGGCTGGTGCGCCCGGCGAACTACCCGCCCGGCACGCCGGGCCGCGGCGCCACCGTGGTCGAAACGAACGACGGCGCCCGGGTCCTCGTCGTCAACGTGATGGGGCGGATCTTCCTCGATCCGCTCGACGATCCCTTCGCGGCGGCCGAGCGCGAGTTGTCGGCCTGCCCCCTGCGCGACGCCGCCGACGCGGTGATCGTCGACGTCCACGCCGAGGCGACGAGCGAGAAGGAGGCCTTCGGCTGGTTCCTCGACGGCCGGGCGAGCCTCGTCGTCGGCACCCACACCCATGTGCCGACCGCCGACCATCGCATCCTGCCCGGCGGCACCGCTTACATGTCGGATGTCGGCATGTGCGGCGACTACGATTCGGTGCTCGGCATGCAGAAGGAAGAGCCGGTGCGCCGATTCCTGCAGAAGACCCCGGGCAGCCGGCTCGAAGCCGCGACCGGCGAGGGCACCCTGTGCGGCCTCGCGGTGGAGACCGACGACGCCACCGGCCTCGCCCGGCGGGTGAGCCCGGTCCGCCTCGGGCCCCATCTCGAGGAAACCTGGCCGCAACACTGGGACTGAATCACCCCAAACCCGGTACTGCTCCGGCTTGATCGACCCGACGGCACCCGGCACAGTGCCGATGGTTCCCGTGGGCTCCGTCCGGCGGGGGCGACCAGTCAGCCTGCGGACGATCCTTCGCCCGCGACAGTGAGTACGGCCCGCGATGGCGGCGAGCGCTGCGACCCCTCCCCTGACGTCGCCGCGGATCTACCTCATCCGCATGGCGGTGTTCCTGACGCTGGCCGGTTTCCTGGCCTTCGTGCTCTATCGCCAGATCGTGCCGGCCTTCATGGCCAATCCGGGCCTCAACGGCCTGATCCTCGGCGCGACCCTGATCGCCATCATCATGGCCTTCGGGCAGGTGCAGCGCCTCTTCCGCGAGGTCCGCTTCGCCAACCGCACCGCCACGGGCGCCGCCGAGGCCGGCACCCCGCGGGTGCTCGCAGCCTTGGCGCCGGCCCTGCGTGAGGCGAAGGCCGGCCGGCCGCACCCGCAAGCGCAGTTCCAGCCGCTCCTCGACACCGTGGCCTCGCGCCTCGACGAGGGGCGCGAGATCCTGCGCTACATCGGCGGCCTGTTGATCCTGCTCGGCCTGCTCGGCACTTTCTGGGGCCTGATCGACACGCTTTCGGCAGTCGGCGGCGTGATCCGCTCGATGCGGGCGGGCGGCGGCGACGCGGCTGTGATGTTCGATGAGCTGAAGAGCGGCCTCGCGGTGCCGCTCTCCGGCATCGGCCTCGCCTTCTCGGCCTCGCTGTTCGGCCTTGCCGGCTCCCTGGTAATCGGCTTCCTCGATCTCCAGGCGGGCCAGGCCCATACCCGGTTCTACAACGAACTGGAGGACTGGCTCGTCACCGCCGTGGGCCCTGCGCCCGCGCCGGTGC
>JAEWKL010000239.1 GCA_023386115.1 Pseudomonadota bacterium | reverse complement strand
TCCCGGGGCCGCGCAGCGGAACCCGGGAATGACGCGGAGGGTGTGACTTCTTACAGAAGACGATCAATCAAAGGCTGCCAGGTCTGCGCCCCTCATCCTGGCCCGCCTCACGCCGCCCGCGCCTCGAAATCGATCCTGGGATCGATCCAGCTATAGGTCAGATCGGAGATCAGGTTCACCACCAGGCCCAGCAATGAGAAGATGTACAGGTTGGCGAACACCACCGGGTAGTCGCGGTTCACGATCGACTCGAACGACAAAAGACCCAGCCCGTCGAGGCTGAAGATGGTCTCGATCAGCAGCGAGCCGGCGAAGAACGCCGAGATGAACGCGCCCGGGAAGCCCGCCACCACGATCAGCATCGCATTGCGAAAAACGTGGCCGTAGAGAACCTGCCGCTCGGACAGACCCTTCATCCGGGCGGTCAGCACGTATTGCTTGCGGATCTCGTCGAGGAAGGAGTTCTTGGTCAGCAGTGTCGAGGTGGCGAAGGCGCCGATCGCCATGGCGATGATCGGCAGGGTGATGTGCCAGAGGTAGTCCGTCACCTTCTGCCACAGCGGGAAGTGGGACCAGCCCTCGCTGGTCAGGCCGCGAAGCGGGAAGATCTGCAGGAACGAGCCGCCGGCGAAGAGCACGATCAACAGGATCGCGAACAGGAAGCCGGGAATCGCGTAGCCGACGATGACCACTCCGGAGGTCCAGACGTCGAAGGGCGAGCCGTCGCGGACCGCCTTGCGGATGCCCAGCGGAATCGAGATCGCGTAGGAGATCAGCGTCATCCAGAGGCCGAGGCTGATCGAGACCGGCAGCTTCTCGCGGATGAGCTGGAGCACCGAGACATCGCGAAAATAGCTCTTGCCGAAATCGAAGCGGGCATAGTCCCACAGCATCTTCAGGAAGCGCTCGGGTGCCGGCTTGTCGAAGCCGAATTGCTGCTCCAGGCGCTTGATGAAGGCCGGATCGAGGCCTTGCGCGCCGCGGTAGCGGGAATTCGATTCCCCTCCCCCGCCGGTCGATGGGCCGCCGCGACCGGCGAGGTCGCCGCCGCCGCCGGTGATCCGGGACATGGCGGTGTTCTGGCCCTGGAGCTGGGCCAGCACCCGCTCGACCGGCCCGCCGGGGGCAAATTGCACGATCACGAAGGAGATCAGCATGATCCCGAGGATCGTCGGGATCATCAGGAGCAGGCGGCGCAGGATGTAAGCGGCCATGATGTCAGGTCCGTCCGATCTTCCGGGCCTTGTCGGCGTCGTGCCACCACAGGGCGGGCACGCCGAGGCCGTATTTCGGCAGGTCGCGCGGCCGGCCGTACAGGTCCCAGAGCGCGAGGCGGTGGGTGGCGCCGTACCACATCGGCACCCAGTAGCGCCCGGCACGCAGCACCCGGTCGAGCGCCCGGCAGGCGACCGTCATCTCGGCCCGGCTCGCCGCGTTGGCGACCCGGTCCAGCATCGCATCGATCACCGGATCGGCGATGCCGGCGCAGTTCTGCGAGCCCGGCGTGGCGGCGCTGCGGCTGCCATAGACCTCCCGCAGATCGGCCCCGGGCGTCGTCGAGCCGCTCAGCCTGACCGACATCACGTCGAAGTCGAAATCCTTCACCCGCGCCTGATACTGCGCCGCGTCGACGAGGCGCGAGCTGGCGCGGATCCCGAGCAGGCTCAGGTTCTTGATGTAGGATTGCAGCAGCGGCTGGAAGACCGGCGAGGAATCCAGGAACTCGAATGTCAGCGGCTGGCCGTCGGGCAGCTTCATCACGCTGCCGTCGCGGGTGCAGCCGGCCTGGCGCAGCAGCGTGTCGGCCCGGCGCAGGAGGGCCCGATCCTGGCCCGACCCGTCCGAGCGCGGCGGCGACCACGGCTCGCCGAACACCTCGTCGGGCACCTGCCCCCGGAACGGCGCGAGGAGCGCCAGCTCCTCGGGCGACGGGAGTCCCTCCGCCTTCAGGTCGGAATTCTCGAAGAACGAGGCGGTGCGCGTGTAGGCGCCGTACATCAGGTTCTGGTTCGACCACTCGAAGTCGAAGGCGAGCCCGATCGCCTCGCGGATGCGCGGATCGCGGAAGACCGGCCGGCGGGTGTTGAGGAACCAGCCCTGGGTGCCCGAGGGCGTGGAATCCGGCACCGTCTCGCGCTTGACCCGGCCCTCCTGGGCGGCGGGGAAGTCGTAGCCGGTGGCCCAGACCCGGGAGGTGAATTCCTCCCGCCAGGTGAAGGTGCCGGCCTTGAACGCCTCGAAGGCGACGTCGCGGTCGCGAAAATACTCGTAGCGGATGTCCGAAAAATTGTTCTGGCCGATCGTCACCGGCAGGTCGGCGCCCCAGTAATCCGCGACGCGCTCGAAGGCGATGAAGCGGCCGACCTCGAACCGCGCCACCCGGTAGGGCCCGGAGCCCAGCGGCGGCTCCAGGGTCGAGGCCTCGAAGTCCCGGCCGCTGTAATAGGCCTCCGAGAAGATCGGCAGGCCGGCGACGATCAGCGGCAGGTCGCGGCTGCGGCCAGGGGCGAAGCGCAACGCCACCACGTCGTCGCCCTCCGCACTCGCACGCGTCACGTCGCGCAGGACGGCGGCGATGCGCGGATGGCCCTTCTCCTTCAGCGTCGTGATCGAGAAGGCGACGTCGCGGGCGGTGAGCCGCGAGCCGTCGTGGAAGCGCGCTTGCGGGCGTAAGGCGAACCGGTAGGTCAGCCCGTCGTCGCTGACGGTCACGCTGCGGGCGACGAGGCCGTAGACCGCGTCCGGCTCGTCGAGGGCCCGGACCATCAGGCTGTCGAAGGTCAGGTCCATGCCGGCGGCGCCGTCGCCCTTCAGCACGTAGATGTTGAGGGTGTTGAAGGTCTCGAAGGCCTGGTTGCCGCTCGTCGTCGAGAGCTGCGCCGAGAAGGTGCCGCCTTTCGGCGCCAGGGAGTCGACGTAGTCGAAGCGCGGGAAGTTCGCCGGGTATTTCAGGTCACCGAAGCTCGACAGGCCGTGGCGCTCGGTCCCTTGCGCGAAGGCCGGGGCGCGGACGGCGAGCAGAGCCGCCCCGCTCCCGGCCAGGAAGCTGCGCCGGCGCATCACCGCGCCGCCCCGGTCTTGGCGGCCAAGCTTTGATCGTACCACCAGGTCGTCGGGAAGCCCGAGGCACCGTATTTCGGCAGGGTCGCCGGATGGGCGAAGCGGTTCCAGCGCAGGGTCCGGGACACGTTCGAGGACCATTGCGGAATCACGTAGTCGTGGGCGAGCAGCACCCGGTCGAGCGCCCGGGTCGCGGCCACCAGCTCCTCGCGATCGCCGGCATAGATTACCTTGTCGATCAGTGCGTCGACACCCGGATCCTTGATGCCCGCGAGGTTGCGCGAGCCCGGCCGGTCGGCGGCGGCCGAGCCCCAGAAGTCGCGCTGCTCGTTGCCCGGCGAGAGCGACTCGGCCCAGGAATTGAGCGCGAGCGCGTCGAAGTCGAAGCTGCGGGCGAGATTCTGGTACTGGGCCGGATCGACCACGCGCAACGTCACCTTGAGGCCGATGCGTTCGAGCGCCGCGCGATAGGGCAGCACGATCCGCTCGGCCGAGTTGTCGTAGCCGAGGAACTCGACCGTGAAGGGCTGGCCGGTGGCCTTCTCGACCATCTGGTTGCCGCGGATCTCGTAGCCCGCCTCCTGGAACAGCCGGACCGCCTCGCGCAGGTTCGCGCGCACCGCCTCCGGGCTGCCGTTGACCGGGTTCTTGTAGGGCGTGGTGAAGACGGAAGCCGGCACCTTGTCCTTGACGCTCTCCAGGATCGCCCGCTCGCGCCCCTCGGGTAGGCCCGACGAGGCGAGCTCGGTGCCGAAGAAGTACGAATCGACCCGCTTGTAGAGCCCGTAGAACAGGGTGCGGTTCATCTCCTCGAAGTCGAAGGCGAGGTTGAAGGCCCGGCGCACCCGCGCGTCGGCGAATTTTTTTCGCCGCAGGTTGAGGGTGAAGGCCTGCATGATGCCCATGCCGGCCTGCGGGAACTCCTCCTTGACGATCCGGCCCTCGCGCACGGCCGGGAAGCCGTCATAGGCGGTGGCCCAGTTGCGGGCGATGTTCTCGGTCCGCCAGTCGAACTGGTCGGCCTTGAACGCCTCGATCATCACCGTCGCATCGCGAAAATACTCGGCGCGCTGGGTGTCGAAATTGTTGGCACCGCGGTTCACGGGCAGGTCGCGACCCCAATAGTCCGGCACCCGCTCGTAGGTGGCGGTGCGGCCGGCATCGAACCGGGCGAGGCGGTAGGGCCCGGAGCCGAGCGGGATCTCGAGCGTCGTCTCGGTCGGGTTGCGGGTCTTGCCGCTCGCATCCTTGCCCTCCCACCAGTGCTTGGGCAGGACCGGGAGCTGGCCGACGATCTGGGGCAATTCGCGGTTGCCGGTCTCCGAGAAGGTGAAGCGCACCTCGCGCGCGCCCGCGACCTCGGCCTTCGTCACGTTGTGGTAGTAGGCGGCGTATTGCGGGCTGTTCTCCTTCAGCACCTGGAAGGAGAACGCCACGTCATCCGGCGTCACCGGCTTGCCGTCGTGCCAGCGCGCCTCCGGCCGCAGGCGGTAGACGACGCTGCCGAGGTCGTCGGCCGGCCGCACGCCGTCGGCCAAGAGGCCGTAATAGGTCGAGGGCTCGTCCTGCGCCTGGGCCAGCAGCGTGTCGTAGATCAGCGGGATCTGGCTCTCGAGGTCGCCCTTCACCCCGGCGACGATGAGGTTGAAATTGTCGAACGAGCCTTGCGAGCCGAATCGCACCATCCCGCCCTTCGGGGCATTCGGGTCGGCATAGTCGAAATGCGTGAAGCCCGCCGGGTATTTCGGCTCGCCGAGGAGCGACAGGCCGTGGCGCCAGCCCCCGTCGGGGGACGTAGGCCCGCCTGAGGGAGCGCCCTGCGCGCGGGCCGCGGCCGGCATGGCGGCGAGGCTCAAGGCGGCGAGGGCGGCGCGGCGAGTGAGAGGGCGTGCGATCACGCGGGGCGATCCTCCGGCTGGGACAGGTCTCCCCCCGTTCTAGGTCGCGGGGTGCGGCTCCGCCAACCCGGGCGCGTCGGCGCAGGGGTCCCTGACGACAAAACGGGACCCTCACCACGCAAAAAGGCCGGGCTCTCGCCCGGCCTCGCAGTCACGCGGTCCTGAGAAGCCTGTCAGGGCTTCGGGAACTCGACCGGCTTCTCGGACAGGGTCTTCAGATAGGCCAGGATGTCGGCCCGCTCGGCGCCCGAGGGCACGCCCGCGAAGGCCATGATGGTGCCCTGGACGAACTGCTTCGGGGCGTGGAGGAAGTGGTCGAGATCCTCGTAGGTCCAGTTGCCACCCTTGGCCTTCATGGCCGCGGAGTAGTTGAAGCCCTCGTGGCTGCCCTTCGGGCGCTCGACGACACCGTAGAGGTCGGGGCCGACCTTGTTCGGGCCGCCCTTCTCGAAGCTGTGGCAGGCCATGCACTTCTTGGCCGCGGCCTGGCCCTTGGTGGCGTCGGCGCTGGCGAGGCGCACGGGCAGCGGCTCCTCCTTGGCGGCCGCCGGGGCGGCCGCCCCCGGCGGCGGCAAGCAGGC
>JAEWKL010000228.1 GCA_023386115.1 Pseudomonadota bacterium | reverse complement strand
GCCTGGAACACCAGGGCGCCGGCGGATTCCGCCTCCGACAGCCCGCGGATCTCCGAGCCCTTGGCGACGGTGCCCGGATAGCCGGGCGCCGCCATGATGACGGTCAGCGCGACCTCGTCGCGCCACTCCGGCACGACACCGGAGAGGTCGCCCGCGGCGGCGGCCGTGAGCAGCGGCACCAGGTCCGAGGCGAGGCGCGGCATCAGCACCTCGCATTCGGGATCGCCGAAGCGGGTGTTGTACTCGATCAGCATCGGGCCCTCGGCGGTCAGCATCAGCCCGGCATAGAGGATGCCCGAGAAGGGGGTGCCGCGGGCGCGCATCCCGTCGAGGGTCGGGCGGATGATCCGCTCCATCACCTCGGCCTCCAGCGCGGGGGTCAGGACGGGAGCGGGGGAATAGGCGCCCATGCCGCCGGTATTCGGCCCCTTGTCGCCGTCATGGACGCGCTTGTGGTCCTGGGCGGTTCCGAAGAGCACTGCACGCGTGCCGTCGCAGAGTGCGAACAGGCTCGCCTCCTCGCCGACCATGCATTCCTCGATCACCACCTCGGCCCCGGCAGCGCCCATCCCGCCGCCAAGCATGCTCTCGACCGCCGATTCGGCCTGCTCAAGGGTCTCGGCCACCACCACGCCCTTGCCGGCGGCGAGCCCGTCCGCCTTGACAACGACCGGGATGCGGCCGGCGCGCAAGTAAGCCAGCGCGGGCTCGACCGCGCGGAAGCGCGCGAAGGCGGCGGTCGGGATCGAGAAGTCCCGGCACAGTTCCTTGGTGAAGGCCTTCGAGCCTTCGAGCTGGGCCGCCGCCGCATTCGGCCCGAAGGCCCGGATGCCGGCCTCGGCGAGCGCATCGACCAGGCCTGCCACCAGCGGCGCCTCGGGGCCGACCACCACGAAATCGACGCCCTCGCGCCGGCAGGCAGCGATCACCGCCGCGTGGTTGGTCACGTCGAGGGCGAGGTTGGTGCCGTGGGCGGCGGTGCCGGGATTGCCGGGGGCGATCAGCAGGCGCCGGCAGAGCGGGCTCTGCGCCAGCTTCCAGGCCAGGGCATGCTCGCGCCCGCCGGAGCCGATCAGCAGGAGGGTGAGGGGGTGCTGGTCGCGCATCGCCGGTCCTGACAAGGATTTCTCGTGTCTCGCGCGAGGGTTTAGGGAAGGTGCGCCCGGCCGGCAACCGGCCGGGCGACACGGGGGACTGATGCGCGGGGGACACTCGCTCACTCAAGCGGCGGGGCGGCCTTCCGCGGCCCGGCCGGAGCCGGTAGCCTTCATGGCGATGTCGGCTTCCGCTCTCTCCGCCCCGATCGCCAACGTGCCCGAATGGTCGGTCACCGAGCTGGCGAGTGCCCTCAAGCGTACCCTGGAGGATGCGTTCGGGCATGTGCGCCTGAAGGGCGAGATCTCGGGCTATCGCGGCCCGCACGGCTCCGGCCACGCCTATTTCAGCCTCAAGGATGGCGGCGCCAAGATCGATGCCGTGATCTGGAAGGGCACGATGCTGCGGCTGCGCCACAAGCCCAAGGAGGGGCTGGAGGTCGTGGTCACCGGGCGGATCACGACCTATCCGGGCAAGTCCGCCTACCAGATCGTGGTCGATTCGCTCGAACCCGCCGGGGCCGGCGCCTGGATGGCGCTGCTGGAGGAGCGCCGCCGACTTCTGGCGGCCGAGGGCCTGTTCGACGCCGCCCGGAAGCGGCCTGTCCCGTACCTGCCCATGGTCGTTGGCGTCGTGACCTCGCCGACCGGCGCGGTGATCCGCGACATCCTGCATCGGCTGGCCGACCGGTTCCCGCGCCCCGTCCTGGTCTGGCCGGTGCGGGTGCAGGGGGAGGGGGCAGCCGAAGAGATCGCGGCGGCGATCCACGGCTTCAACGCGCTGGAGCCCGGCGGCGCGATCCCGCGGCCGGACGTGCTGATCGTCGCCCGCGGCGGCGGCTCGATCGAGGATTTGTGGTGCTTCAACGAGGAGATCGTGGTGCGGGCCGCGGCTGCCAGCGCGATCCCGCTGATCTCCGCCGTCGGCCACGAGACCGACGTCACGCTGATCGACCACGCCGCCGACCGGCGCGCGCCGACCCCGACCGGGGCCGCCGAGATGGCGGTGCCGGTGCTGCATGAACTCCTGGTCGATCTCGAATCCCTGAGCCGCCGCCATGCCGGCGCGCTGCTGCGCCTCGTCGACCAGCGCCGGGGCGAGCTGCGCGGGCTGACGCGGGCGCTGCCGGGCCCTGAGGCGCTGCTGGCCCAGAAGCGCCAGCGCCTCGACCTCGCGGAGGCCCGCCTCGCCCCGGCTCTGGCCGCCAACGCCCGGGACGCGCAAGCCCGTCTCAACAGGGCGCTCCAGGGACTGGCCCGCAACCCGCCCTCCTTGCGCCTCGCCCGGGCCCGCGAGCGCCTGGCCGCGATCGACCACCGCCCGCGCCACGCCCTGGGACGGGTGCTGGCGGTGCAGGGCGAGCGCCTGAACGGGTTTTCGCGAAGGCTGGAGCAGGCGCCGGGGCACGGTCTGGAGCGCCTGGCCGGGCGCCTGTCGCGGGCGACCGCCCTGTTCTCCAGCCTCAACTACCGGGCCGTGCTGGCCCGCGGCTACGCGCTGGTGCTCGACGAGGCCGGCACGCCGGTCGGATCGGCGACCGGGGCGAGGGCCGCCGGGCGGGTGACGGTCGAGTTCGCCGACGGGCGGGTGGCGGCGACGGTGGAGGGCGCACCCGCCCCCGAGACCCCGCCGAAACCGGCTCCGCGCCGGGCGGCGAAGCGCAAGGAGAGCGGGGCCGAGACAAAGAAGGCGCCCGCGGAGGGCGCCTTGCAGGGATCTCTGTTCGAGACGTGAGGGGAACGCCGAACGTTCGAGGGCTCCCACCTGAACCCTCCCCGCGAAGGGGGAGGGTTAAGCGTCGGCCATCCAAGCGCTGACCGGACGGAGCCGAGCCCGGAAGACCTCAATACTCGTCGTCGTCCTGCTCGCCCTTCCGCAGCGGCTTGAGGCGGGCGAAGACCGAGTCGGCGTCGAGACGTTCGTCGCCGCGGCCGGGGCGGTGATCGGCGTCGCGATCCTCCTCGGGCTCGGGCAGGACCGACAGCTCGGGCGGCATCAGGGTGGCGCCGCCCTCGGCGGATTCCACCAGAGGCCGGTCCTTGGCGGCGCGCTGCACCTCGAAATCGAGGTCGATCTGCGAGCACAGGCCGAGGGTCACCGGGTCCATCGGCTGCAGAGAGCCGGAATTCCAGTGGGTGCGCTCACGGATCTGCTGGATCGTCGACTTGGTGGTGCCGACGAGGCGCATCACCTGCGCGTCCTTCAGCTCCGGGTGGTTGCGCAGCAGCCACAGGATGGCGTTCGGCCGGTCCTGGCGCCGGGACAGAGGGGTGTAGCGCGGGCCCTTGGTGCGCTTCACCTCGGGCAGCTTCACCTTCGAGACCGCCACCTTCATGCGGTGGTTCGGGTTCCCTTGCGCCCGCTCGATCTCCTCGCGGGTGAGCTGGCCAGTCGAGACCGGATCAAGACCCTTGATGCCGGCCGCCACCTCGCCGTCGGCGATGCCCTTCACCTCGAGGGGGTGGAGCTTGCAGAAATCGGCGATCTGATCGAAGGACAGCGACGTGTTCTCGACGAGCCAGACGGCCGTCGCCTTCGGCATCAACGGTCCCTGGGACATACCACACCTCCTCGGGGCGCACCCTGAGCGGGAGCGCGACGACCGCCCGTCCGGGAAGCGGCCTTTCGTACAAACACGGGCCCCTCGACGGCGACAGGGCGCCCGGGGCGGAGCCGGGAGGCCCCGCCGGCGTCCCGGAAGTTCAGGACGGCCTGTCTCACGCTGTGAGGGGAATCGTCCGATATATAGGCGCGTCTCAGGCCCGGCGCAAACCGGTTTCGCAGGTCGGGAGATCAGGTCAGGGGATTTCGCGGGCCCCCGCAGCAAGACCCGGAGCTTGCGCGAAGCGGAGTGCTGTCGCGGGCCGGGTGTCGTCCCTTCGCACAGAGGAAAAACCCGCCGCCTGTCGGGCTGCGGGCGAAACAGTCGTCCTCATATCCTCACGCCTAGGCCACGCCCAGTCGATGCCGAGGCGTGAGGATGCCAAGACGCCAAGACGCCAAGGCATCCGGCGCCTCGACGCCGACGCCCGTCCGGGCTTGGACGGCGCCTTCGAACGGGTCCGTTCGACGGCGCGGCGGTATCAGACGAACAGGCTCGAGACGCTCGACTCGTCGGCGGTGCGCCCGATCGCCTCGCCGAGCAGCGGCGCGATGGTGACGACCCGGATGTTGCGGGCGAGCTTGACCGCCGCGGTGGGCTGGATCGAGTCGGTGATCACCAGCTCCTTGAGCTTCGAGGAGGCGATCCGCGACACCGCGCCGCCCGAGAGCACGCCGTGGGTGATGTAGGCCGAGACGTCCTTAGCGCCCTTGGCGAGCAGGGCCTCGGCGGCGTTGACGAGCGTGCCACCGGAATCGACGATGTCGTCGACGAGGATGCAGGAGCGGCCCTCGACCTCGCCGATGATGTTCATCACTTCCGACTCGCCGGGCCGCTCGCGGGGCTGGCGGACGAGCGCGCGCGGCGCGGCGATGCGCTTGGCGAGCGCGCGGGCCCGCACCACGCCGCCAACGTCGGGCGACACCACCATCATGTCGGCGGGGTCGAGCCGCTCCTTGATGTCGCGCACCATCACGGGGGCGGCGAACAGGTTGTCGGTCGGGATGTCGAAGAAGCCCTGGATCTGGCCGGCATGCAGGTCGAGGGTCATCACCCGGTCGGCGCCGGCCTCGGTGATGAGGTTGGCCACCAGCTTGGCCGAGATCGGCGTGCGGCCCGAGGTCCGGCGGTCCTGCCGGGCATAGCCGAAATAGGGCAGCACGGCGGTGATCCGCCGCGCCGAGGAGCGCCGCGCGGCATCGATCATGATGAGGAGTTCCATCAGGTGATCGTTGGCCGGGAACGACGTCGACTGGACGATGAACACGTCCTCGCCGCGCACGTTCTCCTGGAGCTCGACGAAGATCTCCATGTCGGCGAAGCGACGGACCGAGCAGACCGCCAGCGGCTGCTCGAGATAGGCCGCGATCGCCTCGGCCAGCGGGCGGCTCGCATTGCCGGCGACGATCTTGATCGAGGATTTCATCGTGCTTCCATCGTGGCCCGCGCGAAGATCCCCGGCGCTGCCGCGCGGTGCCTCGCCATGAGGCCCGCGCGCGCCGGGGTGAGGGGAGGATCGCATCGAGCTTCGCGCAATTGCGGGCCCCTCGCGCGACGATGCTCTCGTGTGACGGGCGAGGCTCTTATCAGTGCCGGGATACCGTCACAATGCCTTCATGCATGCGCGATGGCGCAGCACCCCTGCGTTCCTGTGCAGGGATCCTTGCGGGATCCTTAACGAAAACGCTGCGGGCCCGCGCCGCCGGCCCGCTCAGGGCTGCAGCAGCCGGTGGAGATGCACGATGAAGTAGCGGGTCTGCGCGCTGTCGACCGTCTGCTGCGCCTTCGCCTTCCAGGCCATGGCGGCGCTGGCATAATCGGGGAAGATGCCGACCACGTCGAGCTTCGAGAGGTCGCGGAAGGTGACGCTGTCGAGGTCGGTCAGCTCGCCCCCGAACACCAGGTGGAGGAGCTGCTTCGGTTCCTGGGAGGTCGCCGGCTTGGTGGTGTCCGGGTTGCTCATGCGCGTCGTCTCCGCGTGCCGCGACGATGCCGTCCGGCGGGACGGCGCCTGCCGGATGGGCAGGCGCCGAGCGGGGTCGCAAACGTTGGCCCGCGCGTCAAGCCGGATCGTGCTGCACCGCACTCGGAGGACGGCGCGAGCCGGTGCCGTCATGTCAGGCGGCGTCGAGGGTCGGATAGTCGATGTAGCCCTCGGGACCCTGGCTGTACCAGGTCCTGACATTGTCCTTGTTGAGGGGGGCGCCCTTGGCGATCCGCTCCGGCAGGTCGGGATTGGCGATGAAGGTGCGGCCGAATGCGATCGCGTCGGCGCGGCCCTCGTCGAGGGCTGCTTGCGCCCGCGGTCCGTCGAAGTCGGAGTTCAGCACCAGCGGACCCCGGAAGGCGGCCTTGATGGCGGGCGCCACCGGCGGACGGGCCGGCTTGCCGAAGGTGCCGTCGGGGGCGGGCTCGCGCAGCTCGAGGAAGGCGATGCCGATCTGCGCCAGGGCGGTGGCGGCGGCCGGGAACAGGATCTCGGGCTCACGATCGTCGACGCCCTGGATCGGCTCGTTCGGCGACAGGCGCACGCCGGTGCGGTCGGCCCCGACCGTGTCGGCGACGGTGCGGGCGACCTCGGCGAGCAGGCGGATGCGGTTCTCCACCGAGCCGCCGTAGCGGTCCTGGCGCAGGTTGGAGTTGGAGCGCAGGAACTGGTCGATGAGGTAGCCGTTCGCGGCGTGGATCTGCACCCCGTCGAAGCCGGCCTCGACCGCGTTGCGGGCGGCCTTGGCGTAATCCTCGAGGATGCGCGGGATCTCGTCCTCGCGCAGGGGCCGCGCCTCGGCATAGGGCTTCTTGCCCTCGTAGGTATGGGCGTAGTCGGGTCCCGTTGTGGCCGAGGACGAGACGGGCTGAGCGCCGCCGAGGAAGTCGGGATGGACCAGCCGGCCCATGTGCCAGAGCTGCGCGACGATGCGCCCGCCGGCCTCGTGCACCGCCGCCACCACGGGCTTCCAGGCCTCGACCTGCTCCCGTGACCACAGGCCCGGCGCGAAGGGCCAGCCGGTGCCCTCCTGCGAGATGCCGGTCGCCTCGCTGATGATCAGGCCGGCCCCGGCGCGCTGGCGGTAATACTCGGCCATGATCGGGGTCGGCACGTGGCTGCGCGAGGCGCGGCCGCGGGTCAGCGGCGCCATCAGGATGCGGTTCGGCGCCGCGATGGCGCCGAGCTGGATCGGATCGAACAGGGAAGGCACTGGCGGAAGTCTCCGGATCAAGCCCGGCTTCAAGGGCCGGGCGATGCGCGGATGATGTGGGCGCTGCAGCGCAGCAGACCAGGGCCGGAGCGGGCAGCCTGGACCGGGATGTGCGCTGCCTCACCTCACGGGACGGAGGAAACCCGGTCGGGCATCACGACCGGCCCATCTGCTCCTTGGCGTCGGACACCGCCTTCATGCAGCCGGCCTCGTCGCCCTTCTTGTCGAGTTCGCGGGCGCGGTTGAGGCTGGCGCGGGCCTCCATCACGCCGGTCCCGCCGCCGCTCGCCTTGGCGACGTCGGTGGTGGCCTGCGTTTCCGCCGAGCCCGGGGCGGGGCCCTTGGGCAGGGCGGAGGGGCTGGTGCCCTTCTCGGTCGCCGCCTCGGCCTGAGCCTCCCGCCGGGAGGCCACCTCCTTGCCGCCGCTCGAGGCCGCGATCGTCTCGCGGCCCTGCTCGGTCAGGCGCGGCTCCAGCGCCGAGATCTCGGTGCTGCAGGCGCCCGCCAGGGCGGGGCCGGCGAGGCCGGCAAAGGATCCGAGCACGAGGCCGGCGGCGAGGATGAGCTTCATGGCGTGTCTCTCCCGTCGTTGAAGGGGGCGGGCGCCGGATCGTGGCGTCCGAACCTTGGCATCATGAGCCTTGGTCGCGAACACCGGCCCGGGGGCGGGGGTTCCGCGCCGCGGGACTCATTGCAGAAAAAAGGGGCCGCCCCGGCGGGAGGCGGCCCCTCGTCTCGCAGGATCCGCGGAGCGCGAGGCCCCGCGGGATCACCGTCACGCGCTCAGCTTGTCGCGCATCGGCAGCTGGCGGATGCGCCGGCCGGTCGCCGCGAAGATCGCGTTGGCGATGGCGGGCGCGACCGGCGGCACGCCGGGCTCGCCGACGCCGCCGAGGGGCTTGTCCCAGGACCCGCCCTGCACGAGGTGCATGTTGATGATCTTGGGCGCCGCGTCGATGCGGGTGAGCTCGTAGGTGTCGTAGTTGTCCTGGACGGCGCGGCCGTTCTTGAAGGTGATCTGGGCGGTGAGCGCGAGGCCCATGCCCATCACCACCGCGCCCTCGAGCTGCGAGCGCACCCGCTCCGGGTTGACCTGCTGGCCGCTGTCGATGGCGATGTCGACCCGCTGGACGCTGACCTCGCCCTTCGGCGACACCTCGACCTCGGCGACCGCCGCCGTGTAGGTCACGAAGCTGTAATGCGCCGCGATGCCGAGGCCGCGGCCCTTCTCCACCTTGCGGCCCCAGCCGGCCCCTTGAGCCACCGCCTCGATCACGTTGCGCAGGCGCCCGGTATCGAAGGGATAGCGCGAGGGATCCTCGCCGTAGTTCCAGGCGTCGCCGATCTTGACCGGATCGATGATCCGCGCCGGGCCGATCACGTCGAGGAGGTAGTCCTTCGGGTCGCGGCCGGCCGCTTGCGCCAGCTCGCAGATGAAGGATTGCACCGCGAAGGCCCGCGGGATGTTCGACACCGAGCGGAACCAGCCGATGCGGACATGGGCGTCGGCCGGCGGGTTCTCCATCCGCATGTTGGGGATGTTGAACGGCACGTTGACGAGACCCATCCCGAGCTCGATCGGGATCTGCTCCTTGGCGCCGGCGACGAAGGTCGAGCCGATGGTCGGGGCCGCGCTGCGATGCAGCCAGGCGATCGGCATGCCCTTGTCGTCGAGGCCGGCCTCCAGCCGCTCCACCGAGACGGTGTGGTAGTAGCCGTGATGGAGGTCGTCCTCGCGGGTCCAGGTCATCTTGACCGGGGCGCCGTCGACCGCCTTGGAGCAGAGCGCCGCCTCGACGAAGTAGTCGGGCTTCGACTTGCGGCCGAAGCCGCCGCCGAGCAGCGTGACGTTGACGGTCACGTCCTTGGGATCGGTCCCGAGGCGCTTGGCGATGCGGTCGCGGGCGGCCTGCGGCGACTGCACGCAGCCCCAGGCCTCGATCTTGCCGTCCTTGCCGATCCGCACCGTGGCGGCCGGCGGCTCCATCGGGGCCTGCACGAGATGGGGGATATAGTACTCGGCCTCGAGGCGCTTGGCCGCCTTCTTCATCGCCGCGTCGACGTCGCCCTCCTGGCGCACCACCTTGCCGGGCTTGCGCACGGCCTCTTCCAGGGTGGCCCGGTAGGCGTCGGAATCGTAAGCAGCGTTCGGGCCGTCGTCGAAGGTGGGTTTGAGCGCCTCGCGGCCCTTGATCGCCGCCCAGGTGTTGCGGGCGATGACCGCGACGCCGCCGGTCGGCATGAACTCGTAGGGCGGGGCCGGCGGATCGATGGTCACGACCTTGACGACGCCCGGCACCTTCAGGGCCGCCGCCTCGTCGAAGCTCTTGACCTTGCCGCCGAAGACCGGCGGGCGGGCGACCACGGCGTAGAGCATGCCCTCGACGCGGGTATCGAGGCCGTACTGCGCCTTGCCGGTGGTGATGCCGACATTGTCGATGAGGCCGACGCGACCCTTGCCGATGTAGCGGAAGGCCGAGGGATCCTTGAGCTTGACCGACGCGCGGTCCGGCACCGGGACGCTCGCGGCCGCCTGCGCCACGTCGCCGAAGCCGATCCGGCGGCCGGACTTGGCGTGGACGAGGGCGTGGTTCTCCGCATTCACCTCGGCGGCCGGCACGCCCCATTGCTTGGCGGCGGCCTCGACCAGCATGGTGCGGGCGGCCGCCCCGGCGCGGCGCAGCGGCATGAAGAAGTGCCGGAGCGAGCGCGAGCCGTCGGTGTCCTGGTTGCCGAAGCGCTCCTCGTCGCCATGCGCCTGGGCGACCTTGACCTTGGCCCAGTCGGCCTCGAGCTCGTCGGCGACGACGAACGCCACCGAGGTGCGCACGCCCTGGCCCATCTCCGAGCGGGTGCAGGTCACCGTCACGGTGCCGTCCGGGGCGATCGCCACGAACAGGGTCGGGTCGTCGCGCCAGCCATGCGGCATGCCGTCGGCGCCGAATTTCGGCGGATCGGCAGCGAGCGCGCCTTGCGGCTTCAGCGACAGGGCGAGCACCAGGGCACCGGCCCCCGCCAGCAGGCCACGGCGGCTGAGCTGGCCGGGAGACGCCTTGAGGATCGCGGAATCCGGCTCCTCGGCCGGGGCGGTGGTGAAGAAGGAGAGGTCGTGAATCACAGGCGATCTCCCTGGCCGGCCTTCGGGGTCAGCCCCGCCGCCTGCTTGATGGCGGCGCGGATGCGCGGATAGGTGCCGCAGCGGCAGAGGTTGCCGCTCATCTGGGCGTCGATGTCGGCGTCGGTCGGCTTCGGGGTGTCCTTGAGGAGGGCCGCCGCCTGCATGATCTGCCCGGTCTGGCAGTAGCCGCACTGCGCCACGTTGAGGTCGCGCCAGGCGGCCTGGACGGGGTGGTTGCCGTCCGGCGACAGGCCCTCGATCGTCACCACCGGCTGGCCGTCGGCGGCCGAGACCGGGGTCTGGCAGGCCCGCATCGCGGTGCCGCCGACATGGATGGTGCAGGCGCCGCAGGCCGCGACGCCGCAGCCGAACTTGGTGCCCGTCAGGCCGAGCTCGTCCCGCAGGTACCACAACAGCGGCATGTCGGGATCGCCGTCGAAGCGGCGCTCCTCACCGTTCACGTTGAGCTTGATCATCGTCGCCCTCCGGCTTCGGGAGGCAGTGTCGGGGCGCCCCGCGGACATGGCTCCGGTCGCAGCGCCTCGCCTCCCTGTCGATTCACGTTCCGTCTCGCGGCGCGAGGGCCGTCTGCGGCCCGCGCCTCGTCCCTCCCGGATCACGCCTGGACCGGCGTGCTCTTCCTTCCTTGGACGGCTCGGCCCATGGGCTGAGCCGTCGGCACCCGAAACTCAGAATTGTTTCAGGTTAGGGATGGGTAACCCGGAGTCGCGCGTGTCGGCAAGACGGGGGCGCGCCGCCGAAATGCCGCGTCGCGCCAGCGGCAACCCCTTGCCGGAGGGATGCTTTTCGTGTATCGGCCCAACCTCCGGTGGTCCGATGCCGGGATGCGGCCTGCGGAGCGTCGAGTTCCCGTGGCGCGTCGGCCGGATCCTCGGAAGACACGTTTTCGCCCGTCGATCATGCGCCGGCCCGCGCCCCTTCACGTTTCGGGGAGCGGCGGTTCCGACGACCCTCAAAGGGTCTCCCGGAACTCCGGCGGGCGGAAGCGGCCCGTTCATACGAGCCGCCGGCGCCGTCCCCCCGGATAGGGCGGGACGATAAGGAGCATCAATGTCCGCAGGTTTGCAAGGCGCCGCGTCGAGCCGCGAGGATTTCGCCGCCCTCCTGGAAGAGTCGTTCCGGGAGCACGAGATCACGGAAGGCTCCGTGGTCAAGGGCCGCGTGGTGGCGATCGAGAAAGACGTCGCCGTCATCGACATCGGGGCCAAGACCGAGGGCCGCGTCGCCCTCAAGGAGTTCACGGGCCCCGGCCGTGACCAGCCGATCACCGTCGGCGACGAGGTCGAGGTCTACGTCGACCGCATCGAGAACGCGCTGGGCGAGGCCGTCATCTCGCGCGACAAGGCGCGCCGCGAGGAGAGCTGGGTCAAGCTTGAGAAGGCGTTCGAGAACAACGAGCGCGTCACCGGCACGATCTTCAACCAGGTCAAGGGCGGCTACACCGTCGACCTCGACGGCGCCGTGGCGTTCCTGCCGCGCTCGCAGGTCGATATCCGTCCGGTCCGCGACGTCACCCCGCTGATGGGCACGCCGCAGCCGTTCCAGATCCTCAAGATGGATCGCCGCCGCGGCAACATCGTGGTGTCGCGCCGCACCGTGCTCGAGGAGAGCCGGGCCGAGCAGCGCTCCGAGCTGGTGGCCAACCTCGAAGAGGGTCAGGTCATCGACGGCGTGGTCAAGAACATCACCGAGTACGGTGCGTTCGTCGACCTCGGCGGCATCGACGGCCTGCTGCACGTCACCGACATGGCGTGGCGCCGCGTCAACCACCCGTCCGAGGTGGTCAACATCGGTCAGACCGTCAAGGTCAAGATCATCAAGATCAACCACGAGACGCACCGCATCTCGCTCGGCATCAAGCAGCTCCTGGCCGATCCGTGGGAGGGCATCGCCGCCCGCTACCCGGTCAACGCCAAGCTCAAGGGCCGCGTGACCAACATCACCGATTACGGCGCCTTCGTGGAGCTGGAGCCGGGGATCGAGGGCCTGATCCACGTCTCGGAGATGAGCTGGACCAAGAAGAACGTCCATCCGGGCAAGATCGTCTCCACCTCCCAGGAGGTCGAGGTTCAGATCCTGGAGGTCGATCCGGTCAAGCGCCGCATCTCGCTCGGCCTGAAGCAGACCCTGCAGAACCCCTGGGAGGCCTTCTCCGAGAAGCACCCGCCGGGCACCGAGGTCGAGGGCGAGGTCAAGAACAAGACCGAGTTCGGTCTGTTCATCGGCCTCGAGGGCGACGTCGACGGCATGGTCCACCTCTCGGACCTCGACTGGAACCGTCCGGGCGAGCAGGTCATCGACGAGTTCAAGAAGGGCGACGTGGTGCGCGCCCAGGTTCTCGACGTCGACGTCGAGAAGGAGCGCATCTCGCTCGGCATCAAGCAGCTCGCCGGCGATCCCTTCGCCGATGCGGGTGAGGGCATCCGCAAGGGCCAGGTGGTCACCTGCGAGGTGCTCGAGGTCAAGGATTCGGGGATCGAGGTCAAGATCGTCGATTCCGACCTCCAGGCCTTCATCCGCCGGGCCGATCTCGCCCGCGAGCGCAACGACCAGCGCCCCGAGCGCTTCGCCGCCGGCGAGAAGGTCGATGCGCGCGTGACGCAGTTCGACCGCAAGGCCCGCCGCGTCCAGCTCTCCATCAAGGCCCTCGAGATGGCCGAGGAGAAGGAGGCGATCGCCCAGTACGGCTCCGCCGATTCGGGCGCCTCGCTCGGCGACATCCTCGGCGCGGCCCTCAAGGCCCGCCAAGGCGACAAGAAGTAAGGGACCTCCCGGGTCCTGCGGCCCGGGAACCCCCATCGAGATCGAGCGCCCGCGCGGGGAAGCCC
>JAEWKL010000218.1 GCA_023386115.1 Pseudomonadota bacterium | reverse complement strand
GCCCGGTCGCCTTCGTGGGCGACGGCATCAACGACGCCCCGGCGCTGGCCGAGGCGGAGATCGGCCTGGCGCTCGGCACCGGCACCGACGTGGCGGTGGAGAGCGCCGACGTGGTGCTGATGGCCGGCGATCCCGCCACCGTCGCCGAGGCCCTGCGGCTGTCGCGGGCGGTGATGCGCAACATCCGCCAGAACCTGTTCTGGGCCTTCGCCTACAACGTGGCGCTGATTCCGGTGGCGGCGGGCCTGCTGCGGGCGGTCGGCGGGCCGTCCCTGTCGCCGGTCCTGGCGGCCGGTGCGATGGCGCTGTCGAGCGTGTTCGTCCTCGGCAACGCCCTGCGGCTGCGACGGGCGTGAGGCTCAGCGCTCCCCCTCGCCCCCAGCCCCCTTCCGCCGCGCCGCGACGCTGCCGCCGTTGAGGCGGCGCAGCGAGACCTGGAGCCGGGCCTCCGCCGCCTTGATCTCGTTGAGCGCCTGGTGGGTATAGTGGATATGCGCCTCGGCCGCCTCGCCCGCCGCCTCGACGTCGGCCGCCATCACCCCCTCGTAGATCGCCCGGTGCTGGGCGCGCAGGCGGTCGCGGGTTTCCGGGCGGGCAAATAGCTTCTCGCGGTTCTCGATCACGCCCTGCCGCAGCATCCCGGACAGGGCCCGCATCGTGTGCAGCACCACGAGGTTATGGCTCGCCTCGTAGACCGCGACGTGGAGATCGACATCCGCCTCGGCCTCCTCCCGGTGCACGCCCTCCTCGTGGGCGCGGTCGATCCGCGCCATGCAGGCGGTGAGCCGGTCGCGGTCGACCGCGTTGGCCCGGGCGGCGGCGAGCCGCGCCGCCATCCGCTCCGTCGTCGCGCGGAATTCCAGGTAATCGTCCACCACCTCGGCATGGGAGGCGATGAGGGCGATCAGCGGGTCGGTGATCTCGCGGCCGAGGGGCGCCACGGCGCGCCCGCTCCCTGAGGCGACGAGCAGGCCTTCCTCCTCCAGGATCTTCATCCCCTGCCTCAGGGTCGGGCGCGACACGTTCAGGCGCTGCGCCAGGTCGCGCTCCGGCAGCAGCAGGTCGCCGGGGCTGAGCGAGCCTTCGAGGATCAGGTCCTTGAGGTGGCGGGCCGTGCCCTCGGCCACGCTCCCGCCCTTGATCGAGTCCTGCTCCATCCCGCGCATTCCTCCCCTTCCGCGCCGCGTCCGGAGTGTAGTGCGGGCAAATGCTATTTCCAATTGACCAAGTTGGTAAAATCATTTTACCAATCACTTGCCTCTGGTCAAAATGAAAGATCGGGGCGCTGCGACCCGACCTGGCACGAGCGGCCCGTCCGACCCGGCACCCCCGCGCCGGCCGGCGATGGCGGCTGCGCGCGACGGGGCGGGCCGGCATCGACGAGGGGGAGGACACGCACGATGAGCTGGAACCAAGTCTACGACCCGATGGCGAACAGCCTCTGGTCGACGGCGCTCGCCGCCTTGCCGATCGTCGTGCAGCTCGGCCTGTCCCCCGTGCTGATGGCCGCCTCCAACTCCTCGGGCGGCGTCATGGGCAAGATGATCGACGCCCAGTCGATCGTCGTCGCGTCCACGGCCACGCAGTGGTACGGCGGCGAGGCCAAGATCCTGCGCTACGTGTTCTTCCACTCGGTCGCGCTCGCTTGCCTCGTCGGCCTGCTGGTGATGCTCCAGGCCTACGTGCCGCCCTTCACCGCGCTGGTCCCGGCGCACTGATCCATCCTGTCAGGCCGGGGGGTGCGTTCCCCCGGCCTCATCGTCCCGACGGCCCGGCGGCGCGGCCCTGCGCGCCCGCGGGACAAAGCCCCGATGCGAGAGCCCCGATGCGCCTCACCGACTGCCACAGCTTCCACGATTTCCGCCGCATGGCGAAGCGCCGCCTGCCGGGCCCGATCTTCGACTACATCGATGGCGGCGCCGACGACGAGACCACCCTGCGGCGCAACACCGCCGCCTTCGAGGCCTGCGACCTCGTCCCCAACGTCCTGCGCGGCGTCAGCGAGGTCGACCTGTCGGTGACGGTGATGGGCCAGCGCCTCGCCCTGCCGGTCTATTGCTCGCCGACCGCCCTGCAGCGGCTCTTCCACCACGAGGGCGAGCGGGCGGTGGCGGCGGCGGCGGGGAAGTTCGGCACGATGTTCGGCGTCTCCTCCCTCGGCACGGTCAGCCTGGAGGAGGCGCGCCGGATCAGCAGCGGCCCGCAGGTCTATCAGTTCTACTTCCACAAGGATCGCGGCCTGAACCGCGAGATGATGGCCCGCGCCAAGCAGGCCGGCATCCAGGTGATGATGCTGACCGTCGACAGCATCACCGGCGGCAACCGCGAGCGCGACAAGCGCACCGGCTTCGCGATCCCCTTCCGGCTGACCCTCGGCGGCATGGCGCAGTTCGCCCTGAAACCCGCCTGGGGCATCAACTACGTCACCCACGAGCGCTTCCGCCTGCCGCAGCTCGAGAACCACATCGCGATGGATGGGGGCGCCCTCTCGATCAGCCGCTACTTCACCGAGATGCTCGACCCGGCCATGACCTGGGACGACGTCGCCGAGATGGTGCGCGACTGGGGCGGGCAGTTCTGCCTCAAGGGCGTGATGTCGGTGGAGGACGCGAAACGCGCCGTCGCGATCGGCTGCACCGGCATCGTGCTGTCGAACCACGGTGGGCGCCAGCTCGACGGCTCGCGCACCGCCTTCGACCAGCTCGCCGAGATCGTCGACGCGGTCGGCGACAGGATCGACGTGATCATGGATGGCGGCGTGCAGCGCGGCACCCATGTGCTCAAGGCGCTGGCGCTGGGCGCCAAGGCGGTGGGCCTCGGCCGCTATTACCTCTTCCCGCTCGCGGCCGCGGGCCGGCCCGGCGTCGAGCGGGCGCTCGGGCTGATGCGGGCGGAGATCGAGCGCGACATGAAGCTGATGGGCTGCACCTCCCTCGACCAGCTCAGCCGCGAGAGCGTGCGCTTCACCCGCGGCTGATCCACCGCGCCGCGGGTCCGCGGCCCGCCTTCCTCAGGCGCGGATGGCGTCGAGCCCCTTCCAGTCGAAGGCGATGCCGTGGCCCGGCCGGTCGGGGGCCACCGCGAAGCCCTTCTCGATCGCCAAAGGCTCGGCGATGTAGGCGTCGAGGCCGAAGCCGTGCGCCTCCAGGTAGGAGCGGTTAGGCGCGGCGGCGAGCAGGTGCACCGTGACGTCGTGCGCGCCGTGGGACGTGACCGGCAGGTTAAAGGCCTCCGCCAGGTGGGCGATCTTCATGAACGGGGTCACGCCGCCGCAATTGGTCACGTCGGGCTCCGGATAGGTGACGCCGCCCGCCGCGATCAGCTGCTTGAAGTCCCACAGGGAGCGCAGGTTCTCGCCGGCGGCGATCGGCAGGCCGCCCTCGCGCACGACCCGGGCCTGGCCGGCGACGTCGTCGGGGATGACCGGCTCCTCGAGCCAGTACGGCTCGAAGGGCTGGAGGGCGCGAGCGGCGCGGATCGCCTCGTCGGCGCTCCAGCGCATGTTGGCGTCGACCATCAGGGGGAAGCCGTCGCCGAGATGCTCGCGCATCGCCCGCACCCGCTCGACATCCTCGGAGAGCCGCGGGCGCCCGACCTTCATCTTGATGGCGCGAAACCCCTTCTTGAGGTTGTCGTCGGTCTGCCGGAGCAGCTGGTCGAGGGGCAATTGAAGGTCGATGCCGCCAGCGTAACACGGCACCTTGGCGTCGTGGCCGCCGAGCAGCGTCCAGAGCGGCTGGCCGAGGCGCTTCGCCTTCAGGTCCCACAACGCCATGTCGACGCCTGACTGCGCCAGGACGGCCGCGCCGCCGCGCCCGCCGTAATGCTGGCCCCACCAGATCCGCTGCCAGAGCTGCTCGATCCGGTCCGCCTCCTGGCCGATGATCTGCTCCGGGATGTCGCGCCGCAGGATCGCGTCGATCGCCGCGCCGTTGCGGCCGCAGGTATAGGTGTAGCCCAGGCCCTCGGCGCCGTCCGCGTCGCGCACCCGCACGGTGTTGAGTTCGAAGGCCGGCATGTCGCCGTGCATGCTGTCGCTGAGGGTCACGGCCAGCGGCACGCGGTAATAGCCGGCCTCCAGCGAAACGATGCGGGGCATGGCGCTCCTCCCTTAGTCGCGGCTCGTCGTCCGCTTGATCACACGTCAGTGCCGTGTTGCGGGCCCTGTATGGTGTCCGAGGGTCGGATCGTCAAGGCGGGCGGGCCGTGTATTGTTGAAGAAGAGGGTGCGATTATTATGGATGGATTTTTTCCATTGGTGTGATCGTTGTCCGGGGATGACCCTGTAGCGCGCGATATAATTTGGCTTGAATTATACCTTGTGTTGATTGTCGCCGAATTGCGTCACGTCGCGTCCCGTGCTGATATGCCGGCGAGCCGCCCGACCAACGGGGCGGATGGGAGGAACGGATCGATGAAGCGGGTGATCGCGGGAGCGTTGTCGCTGGGTGCGCTGGTCATGGCAGCGCTGCCGGCCATGGCGCAGGACAACAAGACGCTCACCGTCTGGTTCAGCAAGGGCTTCTATCGGTCCGAGGACGAGTCGCTCTGGGCGACGATCAAGAAGTTCGAGCAGAAGACCGGGATCAAGGTCGAGCTGTCGCAATACGCGATCCAGGACATGATCCCGAAGACCGTGGCGGCGCTCGATTCCGGCTCGCCGCCGGATGTCGGCTATTCCGACACCTACAACAACCAGGCCGCCGGCAAGTGGGCCTTCGAGGGCAAGCTCGAGGACCTCACCGACATCCTCCAGCCGATGATGCCGCGCTTCGCGCCGCAGACCGTCGAGCACGTGCTGCTCATGAACGGCCAGACCGGCAAGAAGGCCTATTACGGCTTCCCGCTCAAGCGCCAGACGCTCCACACCGAGATCTGGGGCGACATGCTGGAGAAGGCCGGCTTCAAGCAGGCCGACATCCCGCAGAAGTGGTACGATTACTGGGCGTTCTGGTGCGACAAGGTCCAGCCTGCCTATCGCAAGGCGTCCGGCACCCGCACCTACGGCATCGGCGCGCCGATGGGCGTGGAATCGACCGACAGCTTCCAGTCCTTCTACGCCTTCATGGACGCCTATGACGCCCGGCTCGTCGACAACGACGGCAAGCTGACCGTCGACGACCCGAAGACCCGCGAGGGCCTGGTCAAGGCGCTGAAGGACTACACCGATCCCTACATCAAGGGCTGCGTGCCGCCTTCGGCGACGACCTGGAAGGACCCCGACAACAACGTCGCCTTCCACAACCGCACGACGGTGATGACGCACAACTTCACCATCTCGATCGCCGCGAAATGGTACGAGGACAGCGTCAACCCGAACAACACCCCTGAGCAGCGCGAGGCCTCGAAGAAGGCCTACGAGGAGACGATCATCACCGCGCCGTTCCCGGCCCGGCCGGACGGCAAGCCGATGACCTACCGCGCCGACGTCAAGCACGGCGTCGTCTTCTCCGGCGCCAAGAACAAGGCCGCCGCCAAGGAGTTCGTGAAGTTCATCATGGAGGAGGACAACCTCCGTCCCTACGTCGAGGGCGCGCTCGGCCGCTGGTTCCCGGTCACCAAGGATTCGATCGAGAGCCCGTTCTGGCAGGCCGACAAGCACCGCAAGGCGGTCTACACCCAGTTCAAGTCGGGCACCGAGCCGTTCGACTACGTGAAGAACTACAAGTTTACGCTGGTCAACAACGAGAACGTGTTCGCCAAGGCGATGAACCGGGTGGTGAGCGAGAAGGTCCCGGTCGAGAAGGCCGCCGACGAGATGCTGGCTCGCGTCAAGCAGATCGCCGGTCAGTAGGACGTTGAGGCTGTTCGGGGCAAGAAAAAGCGCAGGTCCCCCTCTCCCGTGTGGGAGAGGGGCCGTGGGGATCGAAGATCCCGCGTGAGGGTGCTACGGTTCTGAGTCAGGCTTCGACCGTTCCGCTGCCAGCACAACGGTCACAGCTTCTTATAGAAGCGTGTCACCCTCACGCGGGATCTTCGATCCCCATACCCCTCTCCCACACGGGAGAGGGGATCCCGCGCTTCATCCTTCGACGGATCTTCTTCGGACAGCCCCACGGAACAAGAGGAGAGGCGTAACGTGCCTCGATTCACCCCATCCCGAGCGGGGTCCGGTCACCAGGTGACCGGGGCCCGCTCTCGGTTTTCGCCCAGCCCCCATCCAGGCCTCGTGAGGGAGCCAGACCATGTCCGCAACGGTCGCTGAGGCAGCGCCGGTCGCCGCGGCTCAGCCCTTCCGCCTGACCTCCTGGCAGGCCTGGGGGCTGATCCTGATCGCGCCCTACCTGCTCGTCTTCCTGTTCTTCGTCATCTACCCGATCGGCTACGGCCTGTGGCTCGCCCGCAGCCCGGCGAGCTACGAGCATCTCGCGGCCGACCCGATCTTCGCCCGCGCGGTCGTCAACACGCTGGTGTTCCTGATCATCGGCATCAACGTGAAGATGGCGATCGCGCTGATGCTGTCGGGCTTCTTCACCAACGAGCGGCGCTGGATCCGCTGGCTGTCGGTGCTGTTCATCCTGCCCTGGGCGGTGCCGTCGATCCCGACGATCCTGTCAGTGCGGTTCATGCTCAACCCCGAATGGGGCGTGGTGAACTCGCTGATCTTCCGCTTCACCGGCGAGGACGGCCCGAACTGGCTCAACGACCCGTGGCTGGCGCTGACGCTGGCGATCGGCGTCCATATCTGGAAGTCGCTGCCGTTCTGGACGCTGATCCTGCTCGCCGGCCGGCTCGCCATCTCGGCCGACCTCTACGAGGCGGCGTCCGTCGACGGCGCCACCAAGTGGCAGAAGTTTTTGCACGTCACCTGGCCGTCGATGCGGACGCTCTACGTGACCTGCACCATCCTGTCGATGATCTGGACGCTGGGCGACTTCAACTCGGTCTACCTGCTCACCGGCGGCGGCCCTGCCGACCTGACCCACGTGCTGGCGACGCTCGGCATCCGGTATCTTCGCCTCGACCAGGTCGACCATTCGATGGCGGCGGTGGTCTGCGCGATGCCCTTCGTGCTGCCGCTGGTCTACGTGCTGATGAAGAGGCTCTCGAAATGAGCACGACCACCGCGCGCCCCGTCCTCGCGACGCCCTCGGCCGAGGAGCGCTCCGCCGCCCGGACCAACTGGCTGAAGGCCGCCGGGACGGAGGCGAAGCTCCTCCTCGTCGGCATCCCGGTCCTGCTCTGGACCGTGATCCCGATCTACCACCTCGTCCTGTTCGCGATCTCGCCGAAGCAGGACGCGATGTCGGGGGCTTTGTTTCCGGCCCACCCGACGCTGCAGAACTTTAGAATCGTGTTCGGGCAGCAGCACTACTTCCTGTCGAACTTCTGGCAGCAATTCTGGAACTCGGCGGTCATCGCCTTCGCGACCGGGGTGCTGACGCTGCTCGTCGCCACCGCGGCGGCCTTCGCGATCAGTCGCCTGAAGGTGAAGGGCGGCCGGACCGTGATGAACATGGCCCTGTTCACCTACTTCATCCCGGCCGCGTTCCTGGCCGTGCCGATGTACAAGACGATGGGGGCCTACGGGCTGCTCAACTCGAAATGGGCCCTGATCCTCGCGATGGTGACGATCGCCAGCCCCTACGCGATCTGGGTGCTGAAGCAGGCCTCCGACAAGCTGCCGGTGGAGCTCGACGAGGCGGCGATCATGGACGGCGCCTCGCCGCCCCAGCTCTTCCGCTTCGTCTACCTGCCGCTGATGGTCCCGTCGCTGGTCGCGATCGGCGTCTACGCGCTGCTGCTCGCCTGGAACGAGTACCTGTTCGCCTTCCTGCTCCTCTCCCGCGACACCGACGTGACCCTGCCGGTGGCGTTGGGGAGCTTCCTGGCGGCGGATGACTCGCCGTGGGAGCTGCTGATGACCACCGGGTTGATCTACGCGTTGCCGCCTGCCGCGATTTATTACGTGTTCAAGCGGTATATGGTGGGTGGGTTGACGGCTGGGGCGGTGAAGAGCTGACGAGCGGGCGCGTAGCCTGACACCTGACGCCGGTCATTGCTGACCGGCGTCATTGCCGTCGCGGAATGCAGCTCGGTGACGAACGATGTGCCTCGCTCCGGCAGAACGCTTCGTGGTATGGTCAGTACGCGGGTGACATACAGCTCCTCTCTTGGTGTCCGGTAGTGGTGGAAAAGACAGCCAGACCGAATGAGCGCGTCAAGGTGGTTGTGCAGCCATCAGCGTCGCACCCTGATATTTTGTCAATTCAAGATGCGATGAGGCAAGTCCTAGATTTTTTTGATTTACTAACTCCGGAAGACGAAGACTCTACTCATTTTGTATGGAATCTTAAAGTTGCAACTACAAACAGCCCACTCACCGTTGAGGGTGAGGCTGTAAGTCTTTCCCCAGATCTTGATGTGACCGTGCTAGCAGTCCGTCAAAAAGCAATTTTAGAAGATAGTCTCAACGCAATCCGTCAAGGCAAAATCCCAAGTAAATTTCTCAGCCGGCGGCGACGCACTACTCTCCGTAGGCTGTTTGTGCGCAACATGAATGGAATCGGTAGAACGGAGGCTATACTTACTACGCCAAATGAGCCAGTTTTGGTTACACCTAAAATCGCTCAACAAGGTGTTCGCTTTCTCGATATCGAGGATAGCGAGATGGATAGCCTGTTGCTCAAGGACAGACAAAGGGAAGAGCGCGGGTCCTTGGAAGGCGTTTTGCTCGATGTAGGAATGGAATATAATCGTCCGGCCATTTTAATAAGGGAACGGAAGTCCGGCAGAGATATTTGGTGTCGCGTCAGTGAAGAGCAATCACAGGAAATATCGAGCAGTGCAACATTCGCCGACGTTTGGAGTCGCAAAAGAGTATTAGTTAAAGGACGTATTCGGTACGATAAAGATGGAAATATAACGCGCGTATTTGCGGATAGCATTCGTTCGATAAGTCCTCGGAAGATGATGGTGCGCGATATTTCTGATCGCGACTTCACATACGGCCTAGATGTGCGCTCGTATCTCGACCTGCTGCGTGAGGGCGAAGGTGGCCAATAAGCCTCGATACTACTGGGATGCTTGTTGCTGGATAGCTCTCATCAAGCAGGAAGCGGGAAGAATTGATTCCTTGCGTCATGTCATCGAAATGGCGCAGCGCGGTGAAGTCGAGATCTGGACGTCCACTTTTACTTTAGCTGAGGTTTTCAAGAGAAAATGTGGCGTTGATACTGCCGAAATGCCGGCGTCAGATGACGAAGCGTTCGAAGATTATCTTGAGCAGGATTTTGTGCAGAGAGTTCAGGTAGACGTTGACGTTGGCACTGCAGCACGTCGGCTTCTGCGCCGATTTCCGGCGATTCGCAAACCGCAAGACGCTATTCATGTTGCGACTGCTGCACTGAACGGGGTTGATGAATTTCACACATTTGATGGACACGATTTGTTGCCCCTAGATGGGCAGATCCCCACAATTGGAAATGGGAAATTAAAAATATGCCTTCCTCCGGCTGCGCCGGATCCTTTGGCTGGTACTATGTTTGAAGGGATGCATATTGGTAATTTGCCTGCGGACGAGATCGTAGAGGAAAAAATTACAAATAACAGAGATGAGTCTGCCAAAAAGAAGGGCCCCAAGGCTGTTAAGAGATAAAATTATCTGAGTAATACGATATTCTAAATATAATTTAATTATAAATAATACGCAGAATGATATTAAAATACTGCTAAACACTTATTGCCGCTAGCAAAAGCTAATGTATATTCCTAGTTCCAGCAGCTATGACAATTTATGCTGCGCGAATTATTGCAATTCTTCGCGCAGCACTGTTTTTAAGCGACCGCCGCCACACCCCCCGGCATCAACCGCCCTTCCTCCACCGCATGACACGCCACCCCATCCCGGAACACCGGCACCTCCGCCTTGCACCGGTCATTCGCGAACGGACACCGCGGATGAAAAGTACACCCTGAAGGCGGGTTGATCGGGTTCGGGATCTCGCCCTGCACCGGCACGCGCTGCCGGCCGACATGGGCGAGGTCCGGGACCGCGTCGAGGAGCATGCGGGTGTAGGGGTGCTTCGGGGCGGTGAAGAGCTCGCGGCCGCCGCCGATCTCGACGATGCGGCCGAGATACATCACGCCGATGCGGTTCGCCATGTGGCGCACCACGGCGAGGTTGTGGCTGATGAACAGGTAGGTCAGGCCGAGCCGGTCCTGAAGGTCGCGCATCAGGTTCAGGATCTGGGCCTGGACCGAGACGTCGAGGGCCGAGGTCGGCTCGTCGGCGACCAGGAACTCGGCCTCGGAGGCCAGCGCCCGCGCGATGGCGATGCGCT
This sequence comes from Pseudomonadota bacterium, assembly GCA_023386115.1. Lineage (GTDB taxonomy): Bacteria > Pseudomonadota > Alphaproteobacteria > Rhizobiales > Beijerinckiaceae > Methylobacterium. The sequence goes on along the minus strand of JAEWKL010000218.1, from coordinate 11,650 downwards.
GGCGCTGGCCGCCCGAGAAGGCGTGGGGGTAGCGCTTGCCGTCGTCCGGGTGCAGGCCGACCAGGGTCAGCAGTTCGCCGACCCGCGCCTGGATCTCGCGCTCGCCGGTGAGGAGCCCGAAGGCGCGGATCGGCTCGGAGACGATCCGGTCGACCCGCCAGCGCGGGTTCATCGAGGCGTAGGGGTCTTGAAAAATCATCTGGATGCGCCGGCGCAGCTGCCGCCGCTCGGCGGCTTGGCGCGGGTCGGTCATCGAGATGCCGGCGATCGTCACCTCGCCGTCGGAGGGCGGCATCAGGCCGACCACCATGCGGGCGACCGTCGACTTGCCGGAGCCGGATTCGCCGACGATCGCCAGCGTCTCGCCCTTGGCGACCGAGAACGAGACGTGGTCGACGGCGCGCAGGTACTGGCGCGGCTGGCGCTCGATCACCCGGTTGAGCCAGGGGCGCGAGACGTCGAACAGGCGGCGCAGGTCGCGGACCTGGACGTAGTCGGGCTGGGGCGACATCGGGGTCTTCAAGGAGATGTGGGGCTTCATGCGGCGGCCTGTCCGGACGCGTCGTAGAGGTGGCAGGCGACCCGGTGCGAGCCGACCATCAGGGGCTCGGGCCGGTCGATTGTGCAGCGGGCAAAGACGTTGGGGCAGCGCGGGTTGAAGGCGCAGCCGGGCGGGATCGCCGAGAGCCGCGGCATCGCACCGGGGATCTGGGCGAGGCGGTCGGCCTCGTGCGACAGCGAGGGAATCGCCCCCATCAGGCCCTTGGCGTAGGGGTGGAGCGGATCGCCCACCAGCGCCGCCACCGGGCCGATCTCGGCGACGCGGCCGGCATACATCACCGCGACCCGGTCGGCGGCCTCGGCGATCACCCCCATGTCGTGGGTGATCAGCATCACGGCGGTGCCGTGGTCGCGCCCGAGGCGCTTCAGGAGCGTGATGATCTGAGCCTGGACCGAGACGGCGAGCGCCGTCGTCGGCTCATCCGCAATGATGAGTTCCGGCTCGGCGGCGAGCGCCAGCGCGATCACGACGCGCTGCCGCATGCCGCCCGAGAACTCGTGCGGGAAGCCGTCGATCCGGCGCTCCGGTGCCGGGATGCCGACCTCGGCGAGCAGGTCGATCGCGCGCTGGCGGGCGGCCTTGGCCGACAGGTCGGTGTGGGTGCGGATCGTCTCCTCGATCTGCCGGCCGACCCGGTAGAGCGGGTTGAGGCTGGTCAGCGGGTCCTGGAAGATCATGCCGATGCGCCGGCCGCGCACCTTCCGCATCGCTTCGGGCGAGAGATTGTCGATGCGCTCGCCGTTGAGCCGAATCTCGCCGCCGGCGATGCGGCCGGGCGGGTCGATCAGGCCGATCACCGCCGAGCCGGTCACCGACTTGCCGGCGCCGGACTCGCCGACGACGCCGAGCACCTCGCCGCGGTTGATCTCGAAGGAGACGCCGTCGAGCGCGGTCAGCACGCCGCGGCGGGTGGCGAACTCGACCCGCAGGTCGCGCACCGAGAGGACGGGTTGGGTCATCAGGGATTCTTCGGGGGTCACTGGAGCTTGGGGTTCAGGGCGTCGCGCAGCCAGTCGCCGAGCAGGTTGATCGCCAGGACGAGGCCAGCGAGGGCCAGGCCCGGGAAGGCGACGATCCACCACTCGCCCGAGAACAGGAAGCGGTTGCCGGTGCGGATCAGCGTGCCGAGGGAGGGCATGGTCTCCGGCAGGCCGGTGCCGAGGAAGGAGAGCGTCGCCTCGGTGATGATGGCGAGCGCCAGGTTGATGGTGGCGATGACGAAGACCGGGCCGGTGACGTTCGGCAGGATGTGGCGGGTGAGGATCACCGGCGCCGAGAGGCCGATGAGCCGGCCGGCCTGGACGTAGTCCTTGTTCTTCTCGACCATCACCGAGCCGCGCACGGTGCGGGCGTACTGGACCCAGAACGACAGGCCGATCGCCACCACGATGAGCGCGATCTGCGCGTCGGCCTCCATGTGGCCACCGAACACCGCCTTGGCGACGCCGTCGACGATCAGCGCGATCAGGATCGCCGGGAAGGTCAGCTGCACGTCGGCGACGCGCATGATCACCGTGTCGACCCAGCCGCCGGCATAGCCCGCGATCAGCCCGAGGCCGATGCCGATGAAGCCCGACAAGAGCACGCCGAGCACGCCGACGAGGAGCGACAGGCGCATGCCATAGAACACCGCCGAGAGCACGTCGCGGCCCTGGTCGTCGGTGCCGATCAGGAACGGCGCCTGTCCGTCGGCGTACCAGAGCGGCGGCAGGTTGGCGTTCATCAGTTCGAGCTGCGCCGGGTCGTAGGGGTTCTGCGGCGAGATGACGGGAGCCAGCAGCGCGAGGGCGATGAACAGCACGGTCGCCACGAAGGCGGCGATCGCGAGCTTGGAGCGCTTGAAGTTGGCGAAGAGGTCCGAGTCGAGGAAGCGCGCGAGGCGCGAGGGCGGCGCCGCTTCGGTCAGCGCGGGAGCGGGGGAGGCCATGACGTTAAAGAATCCTCAGGCCGCCCGCCGCACCGAGAGGCGCAGGCGCGGATCGACGATGGTGTAGAGGAGATCGACCACGAGGTTGATCGTCACGAAGATGAGGGCGACGAGCAGCAGGTAGGCGGCCATGATCGGCACGTCGACGTTCTGCACCGCCTGCACGAAGAGCAGGCCCATGCCGGGCCACTGGAACACCGTCTCGGTGATGATCGAGAAGGCGATGATCGAGCCGAGCTGGAGGCCCGCGACGGTGATGACCGGGACCAGCGTGTTCTTCAGCGCGTGGCCGAAATGGATCGAGCGGGTGGTGAGGCCGCGCGCCCGCGCGAAGCGGATGTAGTCGGTACGCAGAACCTCCAGCATCTCGGCCCGGACGAGGCGCATGATCAGCGTCATCTGGAACAGCCCGAGCGTGATCGAGGGCAGGATCAGGGCCTTCCAGCCCGACACCGTCAGGAAGCCGGTGGTCCACCAGCCGAGCCGCACCGTGTCGCCGCGGCCGTAGGAGGGCAGCCAGCCGAGGGTGACCGAGAACAGGAAGATCAGCAGGATGCCGATCAGGAAGGTCGGCAGCGAGACGCCGATCAGCGAGATCGCCTGAAGGAGCTTGGCGAGGGCGCTGTGGCGGTGCAGCGCCGAGTACACCCCCATCAGGATGCCGGCGGTGAGCGCGAACAGGGTGGCGCAGAGCGCCAGTTCCAGGGTGGCGGGCATGCGCTCGGCGAGCAGCGTCGAGACCGGCTGGCGGAACTGGTACGAGTTGCCGAACTGGCCGCGCACGGCGTTGCCGGCATAGCGGGCGAACTGCACCAGCACCGGGTCGTCGAGGCCGAGGCTCTGGCGGATCTGCAGCCGCTCGGCATAGGGCGTATCCGGCGCGACGAGCTGGTTCACCGGATCGCCGGCGAAGCGGAACATCGCGAAGGCGATCAGCCCGACCGCCAGCAGCACCCCGACGGATTGCAGCAGGCGGCGGAGAATGAAGGCGAGCATGAGGGTTTCTTGTGTTCGTGTGGTCCGAGGCCGTGTCCCGGACCCGGTTCTTCGTCTGGAAAGAAGTGAGGGCTCGAGCCCACCCGCGCGGGATGGGATCGAGCCCGGTCACCCAGGAGTCTCATCCAAGAGTCTTGGAGCGCCTTATTGCTCCTTCGACACCCAGTACAGCATCATCTGGTTGTCGGCGCGGGGCACCAGCTTGACCTTCTTCGACACGCCCCAGGCCAGGGCCTGCTGGTGGAGCGGGATGTAGCCCCAGTCAGCCATGACGATGTCGTAGGCCTGCTTGATCATCAGGTTGCGGGCCTCCTGATCGGTCTCGCGCTCGATCTTGTCGGCGAGCGCATCCACCTTCGGGTTGCAGTAATTTCCGAGGTTGGTGGTGCCGCGCGGCGAGGACTTGTCGGTCCGGCAGCCGGTGATCTCGTACAGGATGTTGTGCGAGTCCATCGACGAGGGCGTCCACCCCAGCATGTAGAACGAGGTGTCGAAGGCGGGTTTCAGGATCTTGGCGAAGTACTTCGCCTTGGGCTGGGCGATCAGGTTCACCTTGACGCCGACGCGGGCGAGCATCGAGGTGATGGCCTGGCAGATCGCCTCGTCGTTGACGTAGCGGTCGTTCGGGCAGTCGAGCGGCACCTCGAAGCCGTTGGGATAGCCGGCCTCCGCCAGGAGCGCCTTGGCCTTGTTCGGGTCGTAGGCCGGGCGCTTGAACTCACCCGCCAGCGGGAAGAGCGGCGGGGCGATCAGCAGGGAAGCCGCGGTGGCCTGCCCGCGCATGACGCGCTTGACGATGGCGTCCTCGTCGATCGCGCGGAAGAACGCCTCGCGCACCCGCACGTCCTTGAACGGGTTCTTGCCCTTGACGTTGGAGCCGCGCAGCTCGTCGCTGGTCTGGTCCATGCCGAGATAGATCGTGCGCAGCTCGGGCGCGTTGACCACCACGGCGTTGGCGCTGGAACTGACGCGGCTCTGGTCCTGGAGCGGCACCGGATCGACCCAGTCGACCTCGCCCGAGAGGAGCGCCGCGACCCGGGTGGCGTCGTTGCCGATCGTGGTGAAGATCGCCTCGTCGATGTTCGACTCGACCTTGCCCCAGTAGCCGTCGAACTTCTTGAACACCGTGCGCACGCCGGGCTGGTGCTCGGTGATGGTGAACGGGCCGGTGCCGTTCTCGTGCAGCGCCGCGTAGCTCGGGGTCGAGGCCGAGACCGGGGTGGGCTTCAGCGCGTCGTGCTTCTCGGCCCAGGCCTTCGACATGATGTACCAGCCGCCGAACTGGTACAGGGCGATCGGGTTGGGGGTCTTCAGCACCATGTCGACCGTGTGGTCGTCCACCTTCACGAAGGTGGCGTCCGCCGGGACGTTGGTCTGGAAGTTCGAGCCCGGCGCGCGCACGCGCTCGGCGGAGAAGATCACGTCGTCGGCGGTGAAGGGCGTGCCGTCGTGGAACTTGACGTTCTTGCGCAGGTGGAAGCGGTAGCGGGTCGGCTCCGGCGTCTCCCAGGACTCGGCGAGGCCGGGGACCAGCTTCAGGTCCTTGTCGCGGGTGACGAGCGACTCGTAGATCGCGCCGTGCGCCGCGATCGTGAACGTCTCTTTCAAGGTGTACGGGTCGAGGGACTTCAGGTCGCCCTGGAAGGCGAACCGGAAGGTGTTGGCGGCCGAGGCCGGTGCAGCGCTCAAGCTCGCCACGAGGGCGGTGGCGGCGGCGAGGCAGGCCAGCAGCGGACGAAACTTCACAGGCGACATCGACAGGCACACTCCGCGGGGGAATCAAGCTCTTACTAGAGCCTTCCAGCGCCACAGGCGACGCCGGAATGATGAAAAATGATGCATCATCCCCGCCCATCCCGCCAGACGGCGGGTGGGGGTGGAACGATCACGCAGCCGTAACAAGTCCCGGGCCAACCAGCCCAGGGCCATGCGCCCGGCGCCGGGCCCGCGACATTCGCGAGCCGTGCGAGGGAGTTGACCGCGCGCCGGTCTGCCTGTTGCATCCTGCGCGTCCGTTCCCGCCCCGATATGAGCGTATTGTCACATGCCCGTCATCAACCGCGTCGCCGCCCTCGCCGACGAGATCACCGCCTGGCGCCGCGACTTCCACCAGCATCCCGAGCTGCTGTTCGCCCTCGACCGCACCTCCGGCCTGGTGGCCGAGCGGCTGCGCGCCTTCGGCTGCGACGAGGTGGTGACGGGCTTGGGCAAGACCGGCGTCGTCGGCGTCATCCGCGGCCGCAACACCGGCTCGGGCAAGGTGATCGGCCTGCGCGCCGACATGGACGCCCTGCCGATCGAGGAGACGAGCGGCGTCCCCCACCGCTCCACCGTGCCGGGGAAGATGCACGCCTGCGGCCATGACGGTCACACCGCGATGCTGCTCGGCGCCGCCAAGTACCTGGCCGAGACCCGCAACTTCGACGGCACGGCGATCGTGATCTTCCAGCCGGCGGAGGAGGGCGGCGGCGGCGCCGACGTGATGCTGAAGGACGGCCTGATGGAGCGCTTCGGCATCCAGGAGGTCTACGGCCTGCACAACAAGCCGGGCCTTCCGCTCGGCAGCTTCGCGATCCGCCCCGGCGCGATCATGGCGGCGGCCGACCGGATCACCATCACGGTCAACGGCAAGGGCGGCCACGCGGCGGCCCCGCACGAATGCATCGATCCGGTGCTGGTCGCCTCCCACATCGTCACCGCCCTGCAATCGATCGCGTCCCGGAATGTCGACCCGGTGCAGTCGGCGGTGATCTCGATCACGCAGGTCAAGGCCGGCGACGCGTTCAACGTGATCCCGGAATTCGCGATCCTCAACGGCACGGTGCGGACCCTCTCGGAGAGCGTCCGCGACCTGTGCGAGGCGCGCATCGGCCAGGTGGCCTCGCATGTCGCCGCCGCCTTCGGCGCCACCGCGACCGCCGATTACGGCCGCGGCTACCCGGTGACCGCCAACGATCCGGGGCGGGCGAGCTTCATGGCCGATGTCGCCGCGGAGGTCTCGGGCGAGGGCGCGGTGGAGCGCGCGGTCCAGCCGATGATGGGCGCGGAGGATTTCTCCTACATGCTGAATGCCCGGCCCGGCGCCTACATCTTCCTCGGCACCGGCCCCGGCGCCGGCCTGCACCACCCGGCCTATGACTTCAACGACGAGGCGGCGCCCTACGGCGTGTCGCTGTTCGCCCGCGTGATCGAGCGGGCGATGCCGGCGGCGTGAGCTTACGGTACGGTCAAGGATCGTGTGACGAGACGCAAAGACGGTCTGCGCGCCTCGCCATCACGCTCCGCGTCATCCCGGGTTCCGCTCAGCGGCCCCGGGATGACAGGGTGGGCGTTGGTCCCATCGAGGACAGATAACATCCACCCTGCCATCGTGCTTCCGCATCGACACGTCGATGCGGAAGCGTCCGGCGCGTCGGCGCCGGCACCCAGCCGGGTTGAGCCGGCGCCTTCGAACCAGTCCGTTCGAAGACGCTGCGGTCTCACACCTCGAACGTCACGCCCTGCGCCAGCGGCAGGGCCTTGCCGTAATTGATGGTGTTGGTGGCCCGGCGCATATAGGCCTTCCAGGAATCGGAGCCCGCCTCGCGGCCGCCGCCGGTCTCCTTCTCGCCGCCGAAAGCCCCGCCGATCTCGGCGCCCGAGGGTCCGATATTGACGTTGGCGATGCCGCAATCGGAGCCGGACGCCGACAGGAAGGTCTCGGCCTCGGACAGGTCCCGGGTGAAGATCGAGGAGGAGAGGCCGGCCGCCACCGCGTTCTGCTGCGCGATCGCCTCCTCCAGCGTGCTGTAGCGGGTGACGTAGAGGATCGGCGCGAAGGTCTCGCGGCGCATCGGGCCGGCCTGCTCGGGCATCTCGACGAGGGCCGGGCGGACGTAAGCCGCCGCCTCGCCGCGGATGTCGCGCAGGCGTTCGCCGCCATGGACGGTGCCGCCGATGGCGCGGGCCTCGTCGAGGGCGCGGGCCATGCCGTCGGCAGCGGCGCCGTCGATCAGCGGGCCGATCAGGGTGGCGGGATCGCGCGGATCGCCGATCCGCACCGAGCCGTAGGCCGCCTTCAGGCGCGGCACGAGCGCGTCGTAGACGCTGTCATGCACGAACAGGCGCCGCAGGGTGGTGCAGCGCTGGCCGGCGGTGCCCATCGCCGCGAAGGCGATGGCGCGGAGCGCCAGGTCGAGATCGGCGGAGGGAGCGACGATCGCGGCATTGTTGCCGCCGAGTTCCAGGATCGCCCGGGCGAAGCGGGCGGCGAGCTTCGGCGCCACCTGCCGGCCCATCGCGGTCGAGCCGGTGGCGGAGACGAGCGCCACCCGCTCGTCCTCGACCAGGCGCTCGCCGAGCTCCCGGCCGCCGATCAGGAGACCGAGCAGGCCGTCCGGCGCGTCCGCGCCGAAGCGCTTGACCGCCTTCGTGGCGAGGGCGTGGACGGCGAGCGCCGTGAGCGGCGTCTTCTCGGACGGCTTCCAGATGACGGGATCGCCGCAGACCAGCGCCAAAGCTGCGTTCCACGACCACACCGCCACGGGGAAGTTGAACGCCGTGATGACGCCGCACACGCCCAGCGGATGCCAGACTTCCATCATGCGGTGGTCCGGCCGCTCGGTCGCGATGGTCAGCCCGTGCAATTGCCGCGACAGGCCGACGGCGAAATCGCAGATGTCGATCATCTCCTGGACCTCGCCGAGGCCCTCGGACAGGATCTTGCCGGCCTCCAGGGTCACGAGCCGGCCGAGATCGTCCTTGTGGGCACGCAACTCCTCGCCCAGGAGCCGCACCAGCTCGCCCCGGCGCGGGCCCGGCACCCGGCGCCAGGCGAGGAAGGCTTGGGCTCCCTGAGCCAGCGTCGCCTCGGCCTCGTCGGGCGTGGTCTGGCGCAGGCCCGCCACCACGCCGCCGTCGATCGGCGAGCGCGCCGGGAGCCCGCCCTCCGCGAAGGCCGCGGCCGGGACACCGAGGCGCTCCAGCACCGCCAGGGTGTCGTCGCGGACGGACAGGATGGTGGGGGCCATGCGGGGCGTGCTCCGGCGGATCTCAAATCGGCGCGGACACTGCGACAGCGCCGCCCGCAGGGCAACCCGGGCTCACAGCCGGCCGAGGGCGCGAAACCACAGAATGTCGAGAGGGACCAGCACCACGGCGGTGACGGCCGCCACCGTGAGGCACAGGAGGGCGCCGTCCCGGGCCGACACGCGGCCCATTCCCATCGCCACCACGATCGGGGAGGCCTGGTAGGGCAGGAGCGGGGTGGCGTAGCCGATCACCTGCACCATCAGCACCGTGGCGAGGGGCAGGCCGCTGCCCTCGGCCAGCAGGCGGGCGAGGGGGGTGAACAGGGCCGGGATCCCGTTGGCCGTCACGACGAAGTTGAGCAAGGTCGCGAGACCGACGAGCCCCGCGACGCTCGCGGCGGGCCGCGCCGGATCGAGGGGCAGCCAGGAGAGCACGGCCTCGCCCACCCGGTCGCCGAGGCCGGTGCGGGTGACGACGGCGGCAAAGCCCAGGATGCCGGCGATGTACAGGCAGGTGCGGACGTTGACCCCGGTGGCGAACTCGTCGCCGGTCAGGAACCCGATCCGAGGCATGAGGCACAGGCAGGCGGAGGCGAGGCCGATCCAGGCCGCCGGGACGCCGTGCACCGCATCGGTCATCCACAGGGCCAGGGTGGCGAGGAGCAGGATCGCCAGCCGCTTCTCCGCCGCGCTCATCGGGCCGGGCGCCGGACCGGCCGTGGCGGGCACGAGGGGACCGGGGGCGAAGAGCAGGATGATGCAGCCGGCGAGCACCGCGCCCTTCAGCAGTCCCAGCACCGGCGCGTGCAGCGCGAGGTAGGGCAGGTAGGAGAGGTGGATCCCGTAAGCGCTCTCGGCGGCGCCGGCCATGACGAGGTTCGGCACGTTGGCCGGCAGGATGCTGGCGGAGAGCTGGAACGTGCCGAAGCCCACCGCCAGGGCGAGGCCGGCCCGGCCGCGCCCCACTTGGTCGCGCCCCTCCGGGCCAGCCCCTTGCGCGGCCAGCCCGGCTCGGTCGGCCAGCGCCATCACCACCGGCATCAGGACGGCGATGCGGCCCATGTTCGAGGGCATGACGAAGGCCAGCGCGTAGGTGAGCCCGACCGTGCCGGCGACGAGCGCCGGCCAGGAGCCGGCGAGGTACGGCGCGACGAGGCCGGCGACCCGGTCGGCGAGGCCGACCTTGCGGATCGCCGTTCCGATGACGAAGCCGCTCAGCACCAGCCAGAAGGCCGAGGAGGCGAAGCCGGAGAAGATCACCTCGGACGGCACGAGCCGCAACGTCGTGGCGGCGGCGAAGAACAGCAGGGCGGTGAGGAATTCGGGCAGGAGGGCGAAGGCCCAGAGCCCGATCGTCGCAGCCGCCAGCAGGGCGGGCAGCCCGAGGCCGCCCGCCATCGTCATGGTCATCGTCGATCCTCCCCTTCATCCGACAGGGGAAGCTTTCCAGACGGGACGTGTTCGAGAAAAGACGGGGTTTCGACAGGCCGGCTTCGCGCGGGACGAAGGCCGCACGCCGACGATCGGGGTCCTTCCCTTGCGGGATGGTCCGGCCCTCCCCTGGGGGAGGGCCTGTGACCTCACGCGGCCTTCCGCTTCGGCTGGATCAGCTTGCGGTTGACCAGCACCTCGGCGATCTGGACCGTGTTCAGCGCCGCGCCCTTGCGCAGGTTGTCCGACACGCACCAGAACGACAGGCCGTTCTCGACCGTGATGTCCTCGCGGATGCGCGAGATGTAGGTCGCGTCCTCGCCCGCCGCCTCGTGGGGCGTGATGTAGCCGCCGGGCTCGCGCTTGTCGTCGACCAGGATGCCGGGCGCCGAGCGCAGGATCTGGGTCGCCTCCTCGGCCGAGAGCGGGCGCTCGAACTCGACGTTCACCGCCTCCGAGTGGCCGATGAACACCGGCACGCGCACGCAGGTCGCCGTCAGCTTGATCTTGGGGTCGAGCATCTTCTTCGTCTCGGCCACCATCTTCCACTCTTCCTTGGTGGAGCCGTCCTCCATGAAGACGTCGATGTGCGGGATGACGTTGAAGGCGATGCGCTTCGTGAACTTCTGGACCTTGACCTCGCCGGCGGTGAACACCGCGCGGGTCTGGTTGAACAGCTCGTCCATCGCGTCCTTGCCGGCGCCGGAGACCGACTGGTAGGTCGCGACGACGACGCGCTTGATGGTGGCGGCCTCGTGCAGGGGCTTCAGGGCCACGACGAGCTGCGCGGTCGAGCAGTTCGGGTTGGCGATGATGTTCTTCTTGGTGAAGCCTGCGACGGCGTCGGCATTCACCTCCGGCACGATCAGCGGCACGTCGGAATCGTAGCGGAAGGCCGACGAGTTATCGATGACGACGCAGCCCTGCTGGCCGATGCGGGGTGACCACTCCTTCGAGGTCTCGCCGCCGGCCGACATCAGGCAGATGTCGGTGTCGGAGAAGTCATACTGGTCGAGGGCCTGGACCTTCAGCGTCTTGTCGCCGAAGGACACCTCCTGGCCGAGGCTGCGGCGCGAGGCGAGCGCCACCACGGTGTCGGCCGGAAAGGCGCGCTCGGCCAGGATGTCGAGCATCTCGCGGCCCACATTGCCGGTGGCTCCGACGACGGCAACCTTGTAACCCATCTCAATCGCTCCAGTTCGGACTAACTCCTCCCCGGACGATCTCAGGCGGGCTCCAAGGAGCCCGGCCTCCGTCCGCCACGGACGGGGAGGGATCCGAGGACGACGCGAGGCTTCAGCCGGCGGCGGTAATCGCCGTCGTGGCTTTGCGTTTCGTCGTGGTCGACACAGGCCGCATGGCGCGGTCAGTCCTCGGCAATGGCGACACCCGAGATGGGGTGCGCGAGCGCGGGAAGCAACAGCCCGAACAGGTCGGCCTGTCAAGGGCCGGATTCGGTCGCCGGCAACAGATTCCGGCTCCCGTCACTTGTTAGGACTTCGTTCACCCTGACTCGGCCGGCCTGAGGACAAGCCGGGGCGGATCAACGAAATCGCTAAAATGCGATGCGATTCCGGGAGCGCCATCCATGCGCGACCGGAGGAGCGACCCCGTGCGGCACAGGCCGGACTTCGACGACGCCGCCCTGGCGCGGGCGGCGCGCGCGCTCGCCCAGGAGATCGGCCCGGGCGAGCCGCTCCTGCCGCGGCCGCTGCCCCGCGCGGT